>DASTON010000054.1:0-3573 GCA_035762525.1 Planctomycetota bacterium
CGTCGCCATCCGCGTGGACATCGACCGCCGGCCCGACGTCAACGACCGCTACAATCCGGGGGCCATCCCGGCCATCGCGCTCCTCGATTCGGGCGGCGCGCTCCTGTACGCGACGGCGTACATGGATTCGAACGAGCTGAAGATGCTTCTCGCGCAATTCATCACTGGGTATGCCGCGGGCTCGGGCAAGCTCACCGATGCGGCGCGCGACCGCGATGAGAAGGTGAAGGCCATCCTGCGGGGCCGCCATCCGGTTCCCGGCGTCCTCGGCCCCGAGATCGTGAAGCGGACCCTCGAGGGCATCCTGGCCGACGTCGATCCGATCGCGGGCGGATTCGGCCGGGGCGCCAAGCTTCCGCTCGCGGCGTCGCTGCGATTCCTCGCGCAGTGCGTGAAGGACGATGTCCGCGTCCGTCGCGTCCTGGCCGGGGTTCTCGACGCCCTGGTGAACCGGGGCCTGGAGGACCGTATCGAGGGGGGATTCTTCGCGGGCTGCGCCGGGGAAGGATGGACGCGGCCGAGCACGGAGAAGCTCCTGGACGTGAACGCGCGGCTGATGAGCGCGTTCCTGGAGGCGGGCCGGGCGCTCGGCGAAGAGCGATTCATCGAGAAGGGCCGCGAAACGGGCGCCTGGATCCGGAAGAACCTGCACGATCCCGCGACCGGCGGATTCTTCGGCAGCGCGGCCCAGAACGAGGAATACTACTCGCGCGACGCGAAGGGCAGGGCGGAGATGGCGCGTCCGTCGGTCGATCGCACGCACTTCACGGACCGGATCGCGCTGGCCGCGTCGGCGTTCCTCGAAGCGGGCGAGGCTGAGATCGCCGGAAGGGCCCTCGATTCGATCCTCAAGGGGAATTCCGACGCCCATTGCGACGGCGGATCGGCGGGCCTGCTGCGCGACCGCGTCGCCCTCGGCCATGCGCTCCTCGACGCGGGACGGACGAACGAAGCGGAGCGGATCGGGTCGCGGCTCGCGGCGGACTACGGGTCCGCGGAGGAGCAGGGATTGCTGGACCGGCGGCGCGGCGCCGAGGAGCTGGGGGAATTGTCGCGGCCCCGCTCGGACCCCGGTGAAACCGGCGACGGCGCGCGATTCCTGTTGAGGCTGTCCAAGGCTATCAACGAGCCGCGCTATCGGGCGGACGCGGAGAAGATCCTGCGCAGCTTTCCGGATTACGCGCCCGATTGGGGCCATCCCACGGCGGAGATAGCTTCAGCGGTGAGGTTGTGGATGGAGACCGCGGAATGAGGAATCTGGAATCTGGAATCTGGAATCCGGAATGAACTGGTTTGCCGTTTTCCTCTACCTCTGGGCCGCGGGAATCTCCGGGGCGCTGGCGTTCCTGCCGGCGGACGCGTTGGGCCGTCGATTCTTCAGGTTCCATGCCGTCATTCTTCTCGTCCTCGGGATTGCGGCGACGGCGATCGCACGCCCTTTTTTCGACGGCATCCCGCGGGAGACCCTCGGGCTGCTCGCGGCCGCGATCGCGTGGGCGCTGTTTGCGGACATCGTCGTGATCGCGGCCCTCGCCTTCTCGAAGAGCCGCCCGATCGTCCCGACGGCCTTTCTCCTGCCCGTCATCACGGGGGGCTTCCTGGCGGTGACCCTCGCCTTGAAAGAGGAGTCGGGCAGGCCGGCGCAGGCGGCGCTCCTGACGGCGCACTTGCTGACCAGCGGCGCGCTGCTGGGATCGGTCCTCGTCGCGATGAATCTCGGCCACTCGTACCTCCAGAACGCCGCGCTCTCGTTCGATCACTTGGCGCGCCTGGCCCGGCTCTTCCTCGGAACGGCGATCGCGAAGGCGGTCGTGACCGCGGCGCTCCTGGCCCCCGAAGTGGGCCGGTGGTGGCCGCAGCTGCTGGACACGCTCGACGGAATGCTGATCCTCGCGCGCGTCGTGGCGGGCTTGGGCGGATCCATCGGCCTGGCCTGGATGACGCTCTCGTGCGCGCGGTCGAAAGCGAATCAATCCGCGACCGGCATCCTGTATGCGGCGACGGTCATCGTGCTGATCGGAGAAGGGATATCGATGTACCTGACCCTCGGCCGGGGCATCCGCGCATGAAGGTCACGACCCCGTGCGATCATTGCCTGGCGAGGGCGAAGTTCGACGCCTCCCATCCACCCCCGGAGTTGAGCTGCCCCAAGTGCGGGCGGATTCGTCACCTGTCGCCGACGGAGTCGGTGCGGCGGGAGAACATGCTGGACCGCTGTCCGGTGTGCGCGTCCGGGTATTTCTATCGCGAGAAGGACTTCAACGCCTGGGCGGGCGGGGCGGTCATCGTGGCGGCGATCGCCGGCTTCCTCTTCATGGCCGACCGCAACATCACGATCGCGCTCGGCATCCTGCTGGCGGCGGCGGCGTTGGACCTGGTCGTATACGCGCTCGTGCCGTTCCGGTACATCTGTTACAAGTGCCTCGCGTCGATCCACGGGGCGGCAAGGAATCCGGCCATCGGGCCGTATGACTTGGGGACGGCCGGCCGGTTCTCGGACGATTATGACGGCGAGCGCGACCGGACCCGGGAGCCCTGATCTTGTAATGGCGGGTGGAAACTGGGATGTTCACTCCTGATCGCCTGTTCAAGGGGGATGAAAACCATGCGTAAGAACCTCTTCCGCCTTTTCGCGCTGTCCGTCGTCGCGATCTCTCTCGGCTTCGCGGCCGCCGTGCGGCCGGTCGAGGCCACCTGCGGCGGCGGAGGCGGCGGCGGCATGGGCGGCGGCGAAGGATCCAGCTCCTCCTCCGACAAGGGCGGCAAGGGCGAACCCACGTACGCCACCAACTGGGTCACGACGCTGGCCGAGGCGACGAACAAGGCCACGCCCATGAGAAAGGCCGTCCTCATCTACTTCGCGCCGGAAGGGGAGAAGGGCTCGCACCCGTTCTTCCGCACCAAGATGATGTTCGAGATCTCGGAGGAGCACGCGGCCGTCCGCTTCATCTACGCGAAGGACCACCCGCTGCGGGAGGAATACAGGGTTCCGAAGAACCTCCACGTGCTCCACGTCTGCGACTGGCACGCGAACTCGCTCAAGGTCTTCACCGCCACGTCCACGTCGAAGTTCCCCTATCCCTCGATCGACGTCCTCCTGAAGACGCTCCAGAAGACCGTGGACGGAGTCCTCAAGAAACTTGAAACCAACCTGAAGAACGCCGAGGCGAAGCTCGAGAAGGACGACGTCATCGAGGCCCTGAAGGCGCTGGGCGACCTCGTCAACCTCAAGGGCCACGATCTCGCCGCGAAGGCGAAGCCGGCGATCAAGAAGATCGAGGAGGCCGCGACCAAGGAGATCGAAGCCGCGGTCAAGATCGAGGTCAAGAAGGCGCGCGCGAAGGAGCTCAAGAAGATCAAGGACCGCTTCAAGAACCTGAAGTCGGTCGAGGACCGCTGCGACAAGGAGATCGAGGCGGCGACCGGCATGGCGCCGGCCCGCGAGGAGGGCTCCTCGCTGGTCCGCGGCGAGCTGGGCGAGGCGGCCGACGCGCTCCTGGATTCGATCGACTTCTCTAAGCGGGCGACCTCCATCACGGAGCGGGCGTACCAGGCGATGGTCGACGGCCTGAA
>DASTON010000055.1:0-4470 GCA_035762525.1 Planctomycetota bacterium
AAGGAGCAGAACAAGCACGGGGAGTTCGTCTACGACCTGTTCCACAAGTACTTCGAACTGAAGGAAGACCTGTGGTCGCAGCCGATGAACGTGATCGTGGTCCGGGGCCGCGAGGAGCACGAGACGTACATCGGCAAGTACCACCAGGGGGACCAGGCCAGCAAGGACCACGCGAAGAAGTTGGGGGGATGGGGCGGCTATCCGCGGCAGGAGATGATTCTCGACAAGCGGGAGCACATAAAGGACTACCTGACCCATTTCACGGCCCAGAGCCTGATCGACCATGTCGTGGGCGGCCGGCGGCTGTGGATCGAGGAAGGGATGGCCTTCCACTTCGCGGTGCTGCTGGAGGCGAAGGACGGCTGGTACTGCACGAACATCGGCGGCACGGGCGCGGGGGAGACGGCGCGCGACTACACGAAGCAGGACGACTGGCCGATCATCATCCGGACCCTCGTCAGCGAAGGAAAAGACTCCTCGATCCTCGAGGTCTTCAAGTGCCGCGATTTCGCCCAGATGTCGGGCGCAAAATCGCTCAAGGCGTGGAGCATGGTCGAGTTCATGATGGTCGAGCATCGCCAGCGCTTCATGGAGTTCCTCTCCAAGATTCGCGGGCAGAAGGAAGAGGACGACGAGAAGGAGCTCCAGGCTGTCTTCGGCTGGACGCTGGACGACTTCGATATGCGGTGGAAGGCGTACGTGAGGGCGTCGCAGTAGGTCGAAGCTCCCAGCTTCAAGCCCCCAGCTCCCTGCTGGGCTTCGAGCTTCAAGCCTCGAGCCAACAGCTTCAAGTTCCAAGCTACCGTGTCTCGCAGCTTGAAGCCTTCCGCTCGGAGCTCGCAGCTTGAAGCCCAGCTGGAAGCTCGCGGCTCGAAGCTCGGAGCTTATCTGATAGGCGTGGGTGCGCTGGTTCCGAGGAACTTCGTCAGGCCTTTGAGCTTCGCTGCCAACTTGCCCAGGAGCCACGTCTCGATCGCCACGTCGGTCGTTTCCACAATTTCCGTCCGCACCCGGTCCATAGGCAGCTCCGCCCGCGCCATCGTCCGGTGGCCGCCCGCCGTCCCGTAGTCGATGAAGACCGTCTCGGCGACCTTTCCCGCGTGCTTGCGGAACCCGTCGGAGCGGAAGACCACGACGATCTTCTCGGGCGTCCGGCACGCGACCACGGCCCACGAGATGCCGCTCAGCTTGATGAAGAAATCGGCGATATGGACGCAGATGTCGGGGTTGTCGACCGTGCCGACGAACGCGAACGCGGTGTCGGACGAGATCTTCTTGTTGGCGATCGCGATCTGGAAGAAATCCAGCGTCGAGAGCGGGAGCTGCGAGAGCTCGATCGTCCGGATCATGTTCGTGTCCGCGCGGGGGTGGAGATAGCGGAACGCGATGACGTCGGCGTCGCTCACGTTGCGCGTCAGGTTCGCCGTGTCGGCCTTGAGCCCGTAGTAGAGCGCCGTCGCGACGCGGCGGGACATGCGCACGCCCGAGTCGCGGTAGTACTCGGTCAGGATCGTCGAGGTCGAGCCGTACCGGGGGCGCACGTCGGAGAAGCGGTGGGGGCCGAGCACGGTCGCGGGATGGTGGTCGATGATGATGTCGAACACGACGCCGCCCGTCGCCGAGAAGAACGACGGCTGGGCGTCGACGGTGATCGTGGCCGCGCCGCCGTTCATTTCGGTCTTGTGGCGCACGGTGGGGATCTTGAGCATGCTCACCATCGCCGCGTTCTCGGGGCGGGTGAATTCGCCCATGTACGAGATCGTGAAATCGGGGCAGTCCGGCAGGAGGAGCTCGCGCAATCCGAACGCCGCGGCGAGGGCGTCCGGGTCGGGGTTGCCCCAGATCACCACCACCGCCTTGCCCGCCTCCTTGACGATCCGCCGGATGGCGTTCACCTTCTGCTGGGAGCCCGTCCGGCGGATGAGGTCCCGCATCTCCGTCTTGTAGAGCGACCGGTCGCTGCGGATCAGGAAGTCGGGGAACTCGGCGCTGAGCTCGCGCACCGGCAGGGGGGTGAAGACGAGGGTGACCGCGGCCGGGTGCTGGGCGACGAGGTTGGTCAGGATCGCCCGGAGCGGGAGTTCCTCGTACTCGGCGACCAGGAGGAGGTCGTTCGGGCCGACCGCGAGGCCGTGTTCGGCGAGGGTGGTGGCGGCGGGGTCGGCGGCGACGCGCCGGATAGGGCGGCCGGAGAGGGCCTGGAGGGTGGCCGAATCGGTCGAGATCACGGCGACGTCGGCGCGGGGGGCGTGGAAGGACTCCAGGATGTCGACCATCCGGTGGCCACGACCCATCAGGACGATTCTCATCTTGGGATGATTCTCGATTCTAGATTCTGGATTCTCGGGAGGGGTGTCGACCGAGAATCGAGAATCGAGAATCCAGAATCGTCCCTTATAGTAATCCCCCAACCTCGGGAGTGAAATAGGGGGGTCGATGGCTCGGGTCCTGATCGCGGGCGCGGAAGGCGGGCTCGGGCAGGCCTGGGTCCGAAAGCTTTCGGCGCCCGGGCTGTCCTTGGGACCGGCTTTCCCCGGGCCGGTCGAAGTCATCCCCCGCTCCCATTCGAGTCTGGATGTGTCGGCCCTCCAGGAGGTGCCTCGGGTCCTGGAGGAGACCGCCCCCGACGTCGTCCTGAACTGCTCGGGGCGGACCGATCTCGAGTTCTGCCAGGCCTCCCCCTGGGAGGCGTTTCGGGTCAACCGGGACGGGGCGGATCACATCGCGAAGGCGTGCGCCAAGCGGGGAGTTCTGCCGGTCTACTTCAGCACCGATCTGGTTTTCGACGGGGGAAAGCTGGAGCCGTATCGGGAGGAAGATCCGCCCAACCCCCTGAACGCGTACGGGGAGTCGAAACTGGCGGGGGAGCTGGCGACGGCGAGCGGATCGAAGCGCTACTTGATCGTGCGATCCGGCTGCATCTACGGCCATCCGGGGCGCGATTTCCTCCGGCCGCTGTTCGGTCCCGCGCCGTTTGTCGTGAACGACACCCAGATCGGGCAGGCGACGTGGGTCGAGGATTTCATGGAGGGCGTCCTCTTTCTCCTGCGCGGCGGCAAGACCGGGCGCTGGCACGTGGCGAGCCGGGGGGCGGTCACCCAGGCGCAGGTCGTGGATCGGGCGCGCGAGCTGAACGGGGGCGGCGGTCCGCCGGCGGAGGGGAGAGGCCCCATGGCGCGGCCGCGCGTGCCGGGGTCGTCGGTTCTCGACATCACGAAGCTGGTCGAGGCGGGCCACCCAATGAGAGGGTGGGAGACAGGGCTCGAGGCCTATTTCAAGACCATGACATGACAACAGCTCTACGATTTCACCCGGACCCGGAAAGAAACGGTCGATTCTCGATTCTCGATTCGGGGAAGCGAGTCGCTAGGTGATGATCTTTGAGGACAGGGCGAGTTCGAGAATCGCCCCTCCCGCCAGCGTGAAGCTGATGACGGCGTTGACGTGGAAGAAGGCGCGGTTGGCGCGGCGCAAGTCGCCGGGCCGGACCAGCGTGTGTTCGTAGACGAGGAGGAGCGCGACGGTCCCCAGGGCCACGGCGTACCAGCCTCGCAACCCAAGGAGCGCCGGCCAGGCGAACGCGGCGAGCGCAACCGCGTGGCAGGCCCGCGCGACCCACAGCGCGCGGGGGATCCCGATCGCCGCGGGGACCGATTTCAAACCCGTCGACTTGTCGAACTCCGCGTCCTCGCACGCGTAGAGGATGTCGAATCCCGCCACCCAGAAGAGGACGCCGGCGCCGAAGGCGATGGGGAGCCAGTGGGCGGTCGGCATGACGGCGAGCCACGCGCCGACGGGCGCCATCGCGAGCGAGAGGCCGAGGATGAAATGGGAGAGCGGCGTGAACCGCTTGGTGTACGAGTAGCCCAGGATGACGAGGGTAGCGACGGGCGCGAGGACGAAGACGACGCCGTTGAGCATGTAGGCGCTGGCGAAGAAGAGGGCGAGCGACGCGATGAGAAATCCGGTCGCGAACTTCATCGAGACGAGGCCGCGGGGGATCGCGCGCCCGGCGGTGCGCGGATTGGCGGCGTCGAATCTAGCGTCGACAATGCGGTTGAAGGTCATCGCGGCGCTGCGGGCGCCGACCATCGCGCCCAGGATCCAGAGGCAGACGGGCAGCTTCGGCCAGCCTCCCGCGGCGTAGCCGGCGCCGACGGCCGCGAAGGGAAGCGCGAACACGGTGTGCTGGAATTTGATCATCTCCAGCACGGTGAGGAGGCGGCGGAACATGGGAAGGAATGATACTAGCTTCCAGCTCCATGCCTCGAAGCTCCCAGCTGGGCTTCGAGCTTCAAGCTACGGAGCCAGAGGCTTCAAGCTGCGAAGCTCCGGAGCTGCGGGCTTGAAGCTCGCGGCTTGGAGCCCAGCTGGGAGCTGGGAGCAAGAGGCTGGGAGCTTAGTAACGCTCGGCGTTCGCTACGAAGCCGATGACGAGGAGTCCGAGCACGACAACGCCGACAAAGAGCA
>DASTON010000056.1:0-6716 GCA_035762525.1 Planctomycetota bacterium
ATCTGCCCGAGCGCGACGTGACGATCCATGAGCTGCGGCTCGACGGCTTCGAATCGCCCCTCCTGAAGCTGGTCGTCCGAAGCTCGAAGGGAACCTATGTCCGGTCCCTGGCGCGCGACCTCGGCGACGCGCTGGGATGCGGCGCCTCCGTGGCGGAGCTGCGGCGTACCGCCGTCGGCCCCTTCCGGGTGGAGCGCGCGATCCGGCTGGGCGAAGCGGGAGAGGCGCAACTTCGCGCCGCGATACTTCCCGCGGACGCGGGCCTCGACGCCCTTCCGGCCGTGACTCTGGACGCCGGCGAAGCGCGCCGCTTCCTCCAGGGAAAGCTCCTCGACCAAGGGTCGCCGGCCCCGATCGTGCGGGTCTACGAAGGCGCGAGCTTCCTTGGAATCGGAGAAGAGAAGGACCAGAGATTGAAAGCTCGACGCGTCTACTGAACCGGCTCCCCGAACTTCTTTCCTAGGTCTCTCAAGTACTTCTCCATCGTGGCGGCGTACCCG
The DNA here is from genome assembly GCA_035762525.1 of Planctomycetota bacterium. GTDB lineage: Bacteria > Planctomycetota > MHYJ01 > MHYJ01 > JACPRB01 > DASRJF01. The sequence goes on from DASTON010000056.1 coordinate 501, forward strand.
AAGATGAAGCGTGCCATGAAGCGGAAGACGACGTTGTAGACTTCGCCGTCCTCGGTGATCGCGAGCGTCGTCGAGCCCGCCGCTTCGGTCAATTCGTAGGTCCACGTCCCGCCGAACGGCAGGTTCTTGTCCGCGATGCGTCCGACGAAGCGCGAGGGCGGACGCGATTCGACCTGCTCGAGCGTCATCGTTCCATTCCTGCCCTTCTCGCGCCAGACCGGGCGGCCGTCGCGGTCGGGAAGCCGCTCGACGGAAGCCAGGTCGCTCCGCCACGTCGTGAACTTGTCGATGTCGGTGATCGCCGACCAGACTTCCGTCGCCGGTCTTCGAAACGTTGCACGCCGGGTTGCGGAATGACCCCTGGGGAGCAGGCTTCCAAGAATCGCCATGAGCACGACCAGCCCGATGAGTCCGCCGACGATGTACGCGATCCAGATCATCATGAACCCCTTCCTCGATGGCTCCACGCGCCGGCCTCGCTCCGTTCCTTCAAGAGCACATCCGCCTCGCGGGCGAGAAGCGCCAGCCCCTCGATCGCGCGTACTTGTTCCCTGGTTCCGAGCCTGGATACGAGCCGTTGCACGAGCTTCGGGTTGAGCACTTCCTGCGCGTCGCGCACGCGGCGGCCGGCGGGGGAGAGGCGCAACCGGACCTCCCTCCTGTCGCCGGGCGACCTGGATCGCGCGATATAACCGCGAGCCGCGAGGCGCGAAACCGCCAGCGACGCCGATGACGGCGTGATCCCGAGGTGCCGCGCCAAGTCCGTCAGGCGTAACGATTCGACCTCGTCCAGATGGTCGAGCAGGCTCGCTTGCGAATCGCTCAAGACCTTCCGCGATTCCGGATCGCGCCGGTGGCCCGTGTGGCACGCGAGGAAAATCCGGGGGTAAAGATCCAGGATCACGCGCGCATGGGTGGCGCTCATACACTCCAGTTATCCCTTTGTATGTTGTTTTGTCAAAACAAAATAGATGGGGACCGCGAACCGTCATCGGCCATCGGCTTCTAGGTGAGGACGGTGAAGGTGACGCCGCGGTCGGAGAGGAACTTGCGGGCGCGCTCGAGGTTCTTGTCGGAGCCAAAGATCTCGACGTCGAGCCACGCGTTCTTGCCCGTGATGCGCCCCCGGAGGATGTTCGGGACCACGTCGAAGTCGTGCGACAGCGTGTGGATGATGGGGTCGCCGAGGATCTTCTCGGGGAAGGTGAGCTTGAGCTTGAGGGACTTGCGCGCGACGGCCATCAGAGCCTGTCCATTTCCTTCAGGTAGCGATGCGTGGTGATTTCTATGTGGTCGAGCACCGCGCCGTCAAGCACCGTTTTCAGCCGGCCGGCCGACGCGGGCGTGCGGGGCTTCATCGTGATCCCCGTGTGCCACGCGTCGTGCTCCTCGGAGCGGCGGGACCAGGCGACGGACCCGGAGGCGCGCGCGGCGACCGGCGCGTGCGGCGCTTCGATCGAGAGCGACACCTTCTTTCCGGGCCGGAGCTGGACTTTCGAGATGAAGTGGCACCCGTCGGAGCTCAGGTCAATCAGGATGTGGGGCGCGGACGCGGGGGAGACCCAGCCGATCGGCGCCCCGGGCCGCCACCGTACGACGCTGCCCTTCACCCCGTAGCGCCGATGTGCGCGGCGCTCGCGCCCATCCCACGACATGCCGGGGTAAGTATATCCCAGACTTCAGACTAAGGACTTCAGACTACAGAAGGAAAAGAACTGTGGACGGTATTCAGCTCTGAAGTCTGCGGTCCGAAGTCCGAAATCTTTCACGCAATACGAAACCCGCGCTCGCCGTCCGCCGTCTCCCACGTGACCGCGACCTTCTCGACGGCCGCCGACGGCGGTCCCCGCCGGCACCAGTCGAGCATGGCCAAGACGACGGCCTCCGGCCCCTCGAACACGGCTTCGACGGATCCGTCGGGATTGTTGCGGACCCAGCCGGCCAGCCCGCGCGCCGCGGCCTCGTCCCGGCAGCTCGCCCGGTAAAAGACGCCCTGCACCCGGCCGGTGATGACGGCGTGCGCTCGGACGCTACTTTTTGTCATCCTGGCGGAAAGGGTTGCGCTCGCGGTCGATCTCGTCCTCCCGGAACGAGCGCTTGAAGTCCATCGGCTTGGCGGGAGGAGTCCATGCGGCCGGTTCCACGGAGCGTAGGGGGACCTGGGTGAGCCCCGCCGGCTTTTCAAACGCCGAGTCCGCGACGTCGGCGCGGGCGGCGGCCGTGACCTCCTCGCTCGATTTCACGAGATCGAAGAAGAGCGCGTACCGCACGTCGCCGCGCATGGGGAATCCTCCGAGCTGCTTGAGCCGGTCCGCGACCTCGGGATGGAAAGCTCCCAGCTTCGCGAGCGCCTCGAAATAGCCGAGCGCGTCCTGGAGCGTCGGGTCGACCATCACGTTGATGTAGCTGATTCCCACGCCGGGGCGGTCGCCGCCCAATCGGATCTCGCGCCCCACGACGTCGCGCCCGCCCACCTTCCCGGTGCGGTCGGTCGGACGCACCGCGACCTGCATGCCGCCGGGCAGTTCCCCCAGCCGGAGCAGGACGTCCGAGATCAGCTTCTCATCCGACGACCCCGCGACGCGAAGGATCGCCGCCTGGAGGTCCTTGAGGATCTCCGCGCGCCGCTTCGCGACCGCTTCGAACGTCACCTCGGAATACGTCCCGTCGACGAGGTCGATCACCCAGGCGAGTCCGAGGTCGGGCCGGATCACGAGGCGGCGGCCGAACGTCTCGTCGTCGATCGACACGCGGTTGCCCTTGATCGTGACGCGCTCGCGGCGATGGACTTCGGTCTCGCGGCCGGTGAGGTCCGAGATTTTCAGCTTGACGGTGCGCTCGAGGATGAACCCCGTCGCGGCGGGCTCTTGGACGGCGGCTTGCGCGGCCGAAGCCCCTTCGGAGGGGCGAAGGCCCGGGGGTGGATCGATCACCGGTGCCGGATCTTGAGGCGCGAGTGGAGCAGGATCCGGAATCTTCGGCGCGACGATCTCCGCGTTCTTCGAAACAGGAGGGGTCGAAGGAGGTTGGGGCCCGGCGGAATCGCAGGCCGCATGCCCGATCAGGACGCCGAGAAGGAGCGCCGCCCACCCAAGCGGCCCGATGATATTCAATCTTGCGGGCCGCTTGCCCCGAGCGACGCGCAGCGGAGCCGAGGGGTGTCCCCCGACTCGCTTCCAGCTCGCTCGGGATAGGCAGGACCTCGAAGGCTCGCGCGTGATGTGGACCGCGGTTGCGTCCCGCCTACTCATACCGCAGGGCTCCGACGGGATCGAGCCGGGCCGCGCGGCGGGCGGGGAAGAACCCCGCGATCGCGCTCACGAGGATGGAGAATCCGACCGCGCACGCCGCGAGGGGAATCGACACGTGGAAAAGGCGGAGGCCGTCGGGCAGATCGAACCGCCAATGGGCCGCCGCGTTCATCATGACCCCCGCGAAGACGCCGAGGGCGAGGCCCGCCAAGCCCCCCGCGGCGCCGATCCCCGCCGCCTCGATGAGAAAGATGCGTCGGATGTCGCGGCCGCGCGCGCCGAGCGCCTTCAGAATACCGATTTCGCGGGTCCGTTCAATGACGGCCATCGCCATCGTGTTCGCGATCCCGAAGAGGGAGACGATGAGGCCGATCGCCCCGATGCACGCGAGGAACCCCTCCAGGAAAAGGAAGATCGTGTCCAGGGCGCTCAGCATGTCTTTCTGGGTCAGGGCTTCGTACCCCGCGTTCTTCAGCCGGTTCTTCACCGCGTCGACTTCTTCGAGCGACTTGGCGCGAAGCGAGCACGTCATGTACGTCCCGAGGCGGGACGTCAGCACGCCCGTCGGCTCGCCTCCCTTCATGGCGGTCTTGAACGCCTCGCCGACCTTCCACGGGAAGTAGATGGCCATGCCCCTCAAGCCGATCCGTTCGCTGATGAAGATGCCGGCGACGCGGAACGTCCGCTCCTCCAGCGGGGGCTTCTCGTCCTCCTCGGTCCAGAAGCGGTTCGAGAACGTCACCGTGCGGCCGATCAACCCCGAGGGCCCGAGGTCCTTGAACCGCCCCTCGACGAAACGGGACCCGACGATGACGGCCCGCTCGTCGCCCGTCTTCCAGAGGTCCCCCTCTTTCATCGCGTCGCGGAACTCGCCCTCCTCCTCCGGAGCCACTCCGCCCATGAAAATGTCCGTCGCCGCCTCGCCTTCGACCCCGGAGAACTCGCCGGTGGCCCGGATGATGAGGTCGGGCACCACGAACTCCACGCCCTCGATGGCGCGCAGCGCCTCCACGTCCTTGGAGGTCATCAGGGCTCCCGGGATGCCGGGACCCGAGAACGTCATGGGCCGGGGCCTCGATTTCGGACCACCCAGGGGCTTGGTGACGAGAATCCGGCGAAGGCCCCCCTCGCCCGCGAGGAGCGAGCGCATGCCGCGTTCCAGCCCGACGCCCAGCGAGATCATGAGGACGAGCGCCCCGGTTCCCACGATGACGCCGATCATCGTGAGGAGGGTCCGGCCCGGCCGGCGCGCCAGGTTCCCGAGCGCCATCCGGAAAATCTCGGAGAGTTTCACGGCGAGGCCCCCGTGTCGATGACGACGCGGCCGTCGGAAAGCTCGAGCCGCCGCGAGCACGACGCCTCCGCCAGCGCGCGGTCATGGGTCACGAGGATGACGGTGCGTCCATCCCGGGAGAGTTCGCCCAGGAGGCCGATGAGATCGCCGGACGTGCGCGAGTCGAGATTGCCCGTGGGTTCGTCGCACAGGAGCAGCGGCGGGTCGTTCGCCAGCGCGCGCGCCACCGCGACGCGCTGCTGCTCGCCCCCCGAGAGCTGCGTGGGCCGGTGATTCCGCCGTCCCAGCAGGCCGACGCGGTCGAGGAGTTTCTCCGCCCGCAACCGGCGCTCCGCCGGCGCCACGCCGGCCAGGAGGAGCGGAAGCTCGACGTTGCGCCGCGCCGTCGCGCCCGGCAGGAGCTGGAACGACTGGAAGACGAATCCGACCGTCGTCCGGCGGAACGCCGCCAGCTCGTCGTCGGAGAGTTCGTCCAACCGCCGTCCCTTCGCCACGATGCGTCCGGACGTGGGGCGGTCGAGCCCGCCCAGCAGGTGGAGGAGCGTCGACTTCCCACTGCCCGATCGTCCGACGATCGCGGTCATCCCCCCGGGGCCGAAGCCCGCCGTGATCCCGTCGACGGCGGTGACGGTCTCCTCGCCGAGGACGTACCGCTTGACGACACTGTCGGCGGCAATGAGGGGCTCAGTCATGGCCGACTAATGTACGGGCGGGAATGGGGAATGGGGAATGGAGAATCTGGAATCTGGAATCTGGAATCTAGAATCGCCAAGCGCCGCAAATCGTCAATCGTTAATCGTCAATCGCTTGTTGGATCCGTCCCGCTCTCTTCCCCACGTCTTCTATTGGATTACTTCAGCATCCTTTTCGCGTACTCCAGCCACTCGCGTTCCAGGGCGTCGAGGTCCAGCTTCCGGCCGTCCTTGACGAACGCTTCCGCGTAGACCTCGTCTCGGGACTTTCCTTTCTTGAAGCCCTCGATGAGGCGGACGATGACCTCCTTGTAGCCCGCGTTCCAGAGGAAGTGGCAGATGCTCCAGGATTGCGGGTAGTGGATCCCCGCCTTCATCATGAACTCGCGATGGCTCAGCTGGATGAGCTCCCGGAACGGAGTCTGGGCGCCCTCCTTGATGATGTCCCGGATGATCGGCGCGTTCTCCGCCGCGGCGCCCGTCGTCGTGAAGATCATGAACTCGCCGCCCCGGATCTCGCACGACCCGAAGCAGTCGGCGAGGCCTTCGCTGAACCACGACGGGTTGTCCTCGGATTCGAAGAAGCCGGGGAACGCGAGGTCGAAGAACTGGTGGCATCCTTCGTGGGCGAGGACGTGGAACGTCTTCAGGACCTTGTCGTCCGGGTTCTCCCACGCCATGAGGGTCTTTGAAAGCGGCATGTAGTGCGCCAGCGACCGGGTGCTGCCGCCCATGTTCGCGTAGGAGAACTGGTCCTTGTAGTAGTAGAGCTTGGGCCGCCGCGAGATGAACTTCTCGGCGACCTGGAAGGCCTGCGCATACTTCACGTAGATCAGGTCCATCCGCTTCTTCAGATCCTCCAGGATCTGCTTGTCGGTCATGGCCGGCTTGGGGCGGGTCGTGCCCTTCTGCACGTAGATCGTGTAGTACATCGTGTCGGCGACGAGGTACCGCCCCTCTTCCCGGTCGGCGAGCTTGA
>DASTON010000057.1:0-10621 GCA_035762525.1 Planctomycetota bacterium
ACGCGGATTGTTTCCTCGTCGCGTGCGAGAAGGAGACGGTCTGCACCCTCGAGCTCGAGTTTCCCGAGGGGGGAAGCGCCAAGCTCGAGATCGTTTTTCCGAAAACCGCGATCCACACCCGCATGACCGAGAGTCCGATCCAGGTGACCCGCCTCCTCTTTCCCAAGGGAAGCACGCCGTTGCGGATCGAGGGTCATGCCGAAAGCTACCGGTGCACGCTGAAGGTCGAGGACCGGGGAGAGTTCAAGGAGGTCGAACCCAACGATTGCGAAGAAGAGGCGATCGAGATCCTCGAGGGTCAGACGTGGCGGGGGCAGCGTTCGGGCTACCCGGCCGAGCAGGACTGGTACCGCTTCCAGGTCAAGACCGCCGGGCCGCTCGAAGTCATCCTGAAGTCGAAGCTCGGGACGCAGGCCCCGTACAAGGGCACGCTCACCGTGACGAGCGGGGCCCCGGGGATCAGGCAGTACACGTACCAGATCGACCTCCTGGACGATGAATTCCACTTCTATCCCGTCCTGGATCCGGGGGCGTGGCTTCTCCAGTTGACGAACTACGAGGACCGCCCCGTCGGCGATGCGTACGAATTGACGGTGAAACCGCACTCGAACAAGGTGACGGAGGGTGAGAAGAAGGCGGCGGAGGCCGCGATCGAACGGGGAGTCCGGTACCTGCTGAAGATTCCGGAGCGCCGGGAAGAGAACATGATCTCCGCGGCCGCGGAGAGCATGGCGCTGGCGGCCCTATCGGAGGGCCGGGGAGCGCGGGAACGGCGCGACGCCCTCGACCGCGATTTCGTGTCGTGGCTGGATCAGCGGTTCGTCAAGACGGGGGAGGTCGAGGCGTACTGGGTCGAACGCGGCATCTACACCCACACGATGGCCACGCTCGGACTCGCGGAGGCGGCGGCCAACGGGAGCGAGAAGGCGAAAGAGCTGGCGCGGCGGGCCGCGCACTTCCTGATCCTCTCGCAAAACACGGAGCGCAAGCCCAAGGAGTGGAACGGACCCGTCGCGAAGCGCGCCAAGGGCTACGGCGGCTGGCGGTACGACCCCGAGTCGGTCTCCACGGACCTCTCGATCGCGGGTTGGGGGATCATCGCCCTGACGGCGGTCGACGCGGCGGGCGTCAAGGTCGAGGGCCTGCGCGACGCGATCGAGGCCGCGATCGAGGGCGTGGAGGAGCTGGGGGACGAGCGGGGATTCGGATACGAGAACCCCTCGGGCGCCAGCGACATCCACGGCAGCATCGGCGCGCTCGTCCATCTGCTCTACGGGATCGAGTCGACGCCGCTCGACATCGCGAAGCGCCATCTCGACGCCTATCTCTGGGCGGGGACGCAGGTGGACCGCGGCGAAGACTACCCCTTCTACTACCTCTATTACGCGACGCGCGCCCAGTACCTCCGCGGCGGCGACGTGTGGGAGACGTGGCGGTCCACCGCGCTCCGGCAGCTCCTGCACCGCCAGAAGGAGGACGGCTCGTGGGCGGGGATTCACTTCGAAAGCCAGCCGGGCCCGCGCTGGACGACGGCGGTGGGCGTGATGATGCTCCGGCTCTGCCTCAACGAGCCGCCGAAGTACCTCCGCGTCGAAGCCAAGGGCTTTTGACCGAAGGGATCTCGGATTCGGGCCTCAAATCCCAAATCGTCAATCGCAAATCACCTGTGGCCGCTAAATCTTCCGAGCAATCGGGAAGCGTCGTCCGAGGCCGAAGGCTTTCGTAGTTACTTTGATTCCCGGCGCCGCCTGCCTCCGCTTGTACTCCGCCCTCTCGACGAGCTGGATCACCCGCTCCACCATCGCGCGATCCGCGCCGCCCGCGACGATCTCCTCGGGCGACTTCCGGTCCACGATGAACCCCTGGAGGATCGGGTCGAGGACCTCGTACTCAGGCAGCGTGTCGGTGTCCTTCTGGTTCGCCCGCAGCTCGGCGCTGGGCGGCTTCGTGAGGATCGCGTTGGGGATCACTTCGCGGTCCTTGTTGATCACCTCGCGCGCGATCCGGTTGATCATCGTCTTGGGCACGTCGGAGATGGCCGCGAGGCCGCCGCACATGTCGCCGTAGAGCGTCGTGTAGCCGGTCGCGATCTCGCTCTTGTTGCCGGTCGACAGGACGAGATGGCCGAGCTTGTTGGAGATGGCCATGAGCACGTTGCCGCGGATCCGCGCCTGGAGGTTTTCCTCGGTCGTGTCCTTCGGCTTTCCCGAGAAGAGCTTCTCGAACTCTCCCAGGTACGACTTGTAGAGCCCCTGGATCGAGACGTTGTTCATCTGGATGCCGAGCGAGCGGGCGAGCGTCTCGGAATCGTGCACGGAGCCGTGGCTCGAGAATTCCGTCGGCATCGTGACGCCGAGGACGTTCTCCGGTCCCAGCGCCTCGGCCGCGACGCAGGCGACGACGGCGGAGTCGAGTCCGCCCGAGAGCCCGATGACCGCCTTCTGGAACCCGCACTTGTGCGCGTAGTCGCGCGTCCCCAGGACGAGCGCCCGGTAGATCATGTCCGGGTCGCTCCCCTCGTTCCCGTGGGAGTCTCCGGCGCCGTGCTGGAGGTCGACCATCATCAGGTCTTCGTCGAAGCTCTTCGCGCGCGCGATGATCTCGCCCTTCTCGTTGACGCACACGCTCGAGCCGTCGAAGACGAGCTCGTCGTTGCCGCCGACCTGGTTGACCATGAGGACGGGGAGCTTGTGCTCGAGGGCCTTGTTCTTGCAGAGCTCGAACCGCAGCTTCTCCTTGCCGAGCCACCAGGGCGAGGCCGCGATGTTGACGATGAGGCCGATCTTCTTCTTGGCGACGTCCGCGAGCGGGTCGCGGTGGTAGAGCTGGCGGGGTCCGCACACGTCGTCGGTCCAGAGGTCCTCGCAGATCGTGATCGCGAGTTTCGTGCCGCCGAACTTCACCGGCGCGGTGCCGGCCGCGGGCTCGAAGTAGCGGTCCTCGTCGAAGACGTCGTAGGTCGGGAGGAGGGACTTGTAGCTGACGTAGGCGATCTCGCCGTTCTCGATGAGCGCCGCGGCGTTGTAGAGCGGCTTGCCCTCGGACGTGTTCTTGTCGACGAATCCGACGATGACGCCGACGTCCTTGACCTTGGCGGCGAGGTTGTTGAGGGCGTCGAGGTTCTTCTCCACGAACCAGGAGCGTTCGAGCAGGTCGCGCGGGGGGTAGCCGGTCAGCGACATCTCCGGGAAGACGACGAGCTGCGCCTCCATTTCGCGCGCGCGGGAGATGAAGGTGAGGATCCGGTCGACGTTGCCGTCAAAATCTCCGATCGTGGGGTTGATTTGCGCGGCCGCAATCTTCATGAACCCTCCTTTGGTGGGGGTCCTGCAGGTCCGTCGATAATGTCTCCACCGGTGAAAACGGCCTCTGGAACCCGGCGAAACGACGGAAAGCCCTGCGGTCCCGATCTTTCGGACGGGAAGCGGGCCCTTTATACCGACGGCGGGGCGGACGTGCAACCAAGAACTTCTAGGAGAGAATCCCGGAATTCGGCTTCCAGATTCCAGATTCTAGATTCCAGATTCCTCTTTCAGCGGCAACGCCGGGCCGGTTCGTTCGTCAGAATAAGCAGGTGGTATACTTGCGGTGCGCGTAAACTAGCGGAAGCGTCGCCATGCCGGACACCAGCGCGGGCCCGATGATCGCCGGACACCGACTCGATCGGCGCCTCGGGGGCGGCCACTTCGGCGACGTCTGGAGCGGCGAGTTCGACGGCCGGCCCGTCGCCATCAAGGTATTCAAGGCGCGCGGCCGCATCCCCTCGCTCCGCCGGGAAGCCTTCGCCCAGGAGGCCCTGGGCCGGATTACCGGACCCGACGCCTCCTTCTTTCCCCGCGTCGAGGCCGTCGACTTCGACCACGATCCCCCGTTCATCCGGATGGAACTCCTCGACGCCCGGCCGCTCGAGGACGCGATCCGGGACGGGAACCTGTCGATCGAACGCCGGCTCGCGATCGCCCGCCGCGTACTCGAGGCGCTCGAGGCGGTTCATCGCCACGGATTCGTCCATGGCGACCTCTCCCCCGGCAACGTCCTGGTCGGCTCCGACGATTCCGTGAAGCTGATCGACGTCGGCTGCGGCGCGCTCTTCGACGAAGGCGCCCGCGACATCGAGATTTCGAGCCCCGCGGAAGACCAGTCGATGGGCGTGGCGGCCCCGCTCTACGCGGCGCCGGAGCGGTTTCGCTCGGAATTCCTCCGCGGCTGCGGCCGGCCCGCGGACGTCTTCTCGTTCGGAAAGCTCTTCTATGCGCTGATCACGGGCCAGGCGCCGTTCGTGATCAAGCCGGTGTCGCGCGCGGTCCCGGCGCTCGCGGGCTGGGACGATTACGTCTTCACGTGCCTCGAAGAGGAGCCGGAGCGCCGGTTCCCCGACGCCGCGTCGGCGCTCGCGGCGTTCGACCTCCTGCTGCGGCCCGCCTCGCGGCCGGGCGAATACCGCGCCGTCTGCCCGGAGTGCGGGGCCCGGACAATGGTGCCCGGAAGCTGGGAAGGCGAGCGCTTCGATTGCGCCGGCTGCGGGCTCACGCTCGAGGTGCTCTTCTACGACGAGGAGGCGCGCCACGCGTCCACGGCGGTCGTGGCGGAGCCGCCGCCGGACGTCGAATTCCTGGATGACCCGTCGCCGGCTCCTGACGACGCGCGCGCGCGGAAGTTCTGCCCGTCGTGCGGCCGCGGCATCTGGGTCGAAGCCCGCAAGTGCCGCCACTGCAACGTGTGGGTCGACGAGGCCGCCCGGGCGATCGTGGCCGCGCGCGACTTGGAGCTGAGCCGCGAGCGCGAGGCCGCCGCCCTTCGGGACCGCCGGTTCGTCGCGCCGGCCGTCGCGACCTTCCTCGCCTACTTTCTATTCTGGCTGCCCGGCGCGATCCTCAACTGGGAGTACCTGCGCGACGCCGACCGGGTCCACAAGGCGACGGGCCAGGCGCCTCCCGGCCACGGCGCGCTCAAGGCGATGATGGTCCTCTTCACGCTGGTTCCCGTCGGCATCGTTATGGGAATCGTTGGGCTCTCGGTCTTCTTCGGCCTCATGGACTAGGACTGAAGTCCCCGGTCCCCCGTCCCCAGTCCACAGCCCGTCCTCAGTCCCCTGTCTCCGGTCCGTCCAGCGTCCTCGGTCACGCAAACAAGTCTGAAGCTACACTAGGGCTCATGTCCTACACCGGTCTCGCCGGGGCGTACGTCACGTTCGTCGAGGCGTACGGCGATCCCGAATGCTGCGGCAAGGTCCACTGGGGCCCGGACCGGCTCGAGTCGTGGCTGCGGGAGCAGCGCGAGTGGGACGGCGAGTGGGAGAACCTGCTGCCGGCGCTGCTCATCAAGGCGGCATCTGTCGCCTGGGACGACTACTGCTCCGACGCCTAGCGGCTATACTTCCATCCCTATGCCCGTCGGACACGGATTTGACATTCACAAGCTCGTCGCGGGGAGGCCGCTCCTCATCGGCGGACTCGCCATCGACCATCCGCGCGGCTTGGAGGGCCACTCCGACGGCGACGTCCTGCTCCATGCGGTGATCGACGCGCTCCTCGGCGCCGCGGGGAAGGGGGACATCGGCGACCGGTTCCCGGATTCCAATCCGAAGCTCAAGGGGATCAAGAGCTCGAAGATGCTCGCCTCGGTTCTCCGCGACGTCGGAGAGTTCGAGATCGTCAACGTCGACGTCACGCTCGTCGCGGAGGCGCCGAAGCTCGGGCCGCGGAAGCGCGAGATCGCGGCCCACGTGTCGAAACTCCTCGGCGGCGCGCCGGTCAACGTCAAGGCGAAGACCGCGGAGAAGCTGGGTCCCGTCGGCAAGGGGGAGGCGATCGCCTGCTTTGCTGTAGTGGAGTTGAGGAAGGCTCGATGACCGATGACCGATGACCAGCTGACCGCTGACTGCTTCTTTCTGATGTCTGATGTCTGATTTCTGATTCCTGATTTCTGATTTCTATGAGGTTCTACAACACGCTGACGAAGTCGCTTGAGGCCTTCGTTCCGCTCAAAGCCGGTCATGTCAGCATGTACAACTGCGGCCCGACGGTCTACGACTCGCAGCACGTCGGGAACTACCGCACGTTCTCGTTCGCCGACACGCTCCGGCGCTACCTCGAGTACCGCGGCCTGAAGGTGACCCAGGTCATGAACCTGACCGACGTCGGCCACCTGACGCAGGACCAGGTCGAAGCGGGCGGCGACAAGATGGAGGAGGGGCTGAAGCGGCTCCGCGCGAAGGGCGTCAACGTTTCAGATCCGTACCAGGTCGCGGATCATTTCATCCAGGAGTTCTTCGACGACCGGAAGAAGATTCACCTCCTCGACGCGCACGTTCATCCGCGGGCGACGAAGCACGTTCCGGAGATGATCGAGATGATCGCGAAGCTCATCCAGGAGGGTTTCGCCTACCAGGTGGGGGGGAACGTCTACTACGACTGCTCGAAATTCCCCTCCTACGGACGGCTCTCGGGCAACACGCTCGAGTCGATCAAGTCGGGTGCGCGCATCGAGCCGAATCCGGAGAAGCGCCATCCCGCGGACTTCGCGCTCTGGAAAACCGATCCTCATCACCTGATGCAGTTCGACTCGCCCTGGGGCCGCGGGTTCCCGGGTTGGCACATCGAGTGCTCCGCGATGTCGCGCAAATACCTCGGCGACACGTTCGACATCCACACGGGGGGCGAGGACAACATCTTCCCGCACCACGAGTGCGAGATCGCGCAGAGCGAGGCGTTCACCGGGAAGCCCTTCGTGAAGTTCTGGATCCATGCGCGCCACATGCTGTGGGACGGGAAGAAGATGTCGAAGTCGGAAGGGACTTTTTACCGGCTTCGCGACCTTCTCGACCGCGGCTACTCCGGCGAGGCGATCCGGTACGCGCTCGTGACCACGCACTACCGCCAGCAGGTGAGCTTCTCGATGAAGTCGTTCGACGACGCGAAGGGGGTCGTTGCCCGGCTGCGCGAATTCCACCACCGCGTCGCCGCCGCCCCGGACGGGCCGGAAGCCCCGGTCGTGACCGAAGCGAAGGCCCGGTTCGCGGAGGCGATGGACGAAGACCTCAACACGTCGGGGGCCGCGGGCGTGATGCACGAGTTCGTGCGCGACGTGAACCGGAATCTGGACGAGGGCAAGCCGGTTCCGGGGGCGCGGGCCGCATTCGAGGGCTTCATGTCGGTCTTCGGCCTACCGCTCGCGGCGGGCGCGGAAGCTCCGGCGGAGGTCGAGGCGCTCGCCCGCTCGCGCGAGGACGCCCGGAAGCGGCGCGACTGGAAGGAATCGGACCGCCTGCGCGACGAGATCCAGAAGCTCGGCTGGACGGTCAAGGACACGAAGGACGGGTCGAAACTGAGCAAAGCATGAAACACGCAACGCCGGCGACGCTCGACGGGATCGAACCGCTCCTCGCGGCGATCCGGAAGGTCACGGGCTTGCGGGAGCGACAACGCGGCATCTTCTACAGGGAGTCGATCGCCTACCTTCATTTCCACGAGGATCCGGCGGGGCTGTTCGCGGATGTGAAGCTCAAAGGCGCGTGGAAGCGGCTCGACGTGACCTCTGGACGGGCAAAGGGGAGGCTTCTTTCCGCCATTAGGAAAGTCGCGGACTCCCCATGACCCTGGTGCCGGATCAGGCCTACGACTATCTCGCCTTGGCGCGTCGCCGGCTGTTCGACCAGGTGAGGTTGCTCGCCGGGGATGAGTACACGCGCGAATTCCCCTTCGGCCATCGTTCGCTGAGACGGACGCTGACGCACATCATGGTCAGCGAGTGGTATTACGTGCAGCGCATTTGTGGAAACGATGTCCCGCCTTATGAAACCTGGCCCCTCCGGGAGGAGAATCCGCCCGTGTTCTCCGACCTGGAAGCGGCCTGGACGAGGCTGGCGGCTCAAACCCGGGAGGCGTTGAAGGGTGTGGGCGAATGGGATCAAGGCCTCGAGTACGTTGTCACCGATGACGCCCAGTGTCGGAAGATCGTGTCGACAACGGCAGGGGAGCTCTTCATGCAACTCCTCTGTCATGAAGTGCACCATCGCGCCCAGGCGATGGCCATGCTCTCCCAACTCGGCCGTCCGACGGGAGACCTGGACTTCAATGCCTTGATGTTCAAGCGCCGGGATGCGTAGCCGGCCGAACCCTGCACCGAACCCCGAACCACGGGCGAACTCCGAACCCAGAACCAGGAACTTCTCGCCCTAATTCAGCTTCTCTTGATCGCGAGGCTCGACCTTCTCGGCGTCGATGATCTTCTTTCCGCCGCCCTTCCGGCGCTCCATCTCCTCGGCCACCCGCATCATCATCTCGTTCGCCTTGTCGCGAACGCGGGCAATCTGCCGTGCCACGAGCACGAGGCCCGTCACATATAAGGTGATCGCGGTGAGGATCGCGCCGCACCCGTAGGACCTCCATTCCTTGGGACCGAAAAGGACGAGGAGCAGGCCGATCGCCAGGAAGATGAAGCCGCTCCAGCCGAGGAACTTGAGGTTCATCGCCTTAGTCTATCGGCCGGAGGGGAGCCCGCGCGTTTCCATTTTTAGGGAGTCCGCGGGGCGCGCGTGGAGTAACTATAGGCAGCGGATCAAAGGAGGTCTTATGAGTCGCCTGTTGGCCTTGGCCGCGGTGGGCGGGTTGGCGGCCGTGCTGTCGGGGTGTTACGAGCCGGCGTACGTCCCGCCGAAGCCGGATCCGGACCACATCGTGAGCTACTATGCCTACAGAGAAATCAACCGCGAATTCGCAAAGAAGGCCGACCTGAAGAAGGAGCTCGGGAAGTTCCTGGAGAAGCTCGGCGACGCCGAGACCACCGACCAGCTCTACGCCGCGTGGGTGGAGATCTATCCGGACTATCCACGCGTCATTCGCCGGACCTTTGAGAAGTGCCATTCGGATTTCTATTGGCCGGTCGGACCCATCTACGACCGCTCCATTTACGTCAACGGGTTCCGCGAGGCCGCGCAGGCCATCGTTTCGGAAGCCCCGGAGACCGAGCAGTCGTAGCGCCGTAAGGCTGATTGCGGGAGGCCGCGACGGCGGCTAAGATCGGCCCGTGCAATACCGGGCGCTGGGCCGGACCGGGCTGAAGCTGAGCGCCGTGTCGCTCGGCGGCTGGCTCACGTACGGCAACTCCGTCGACGCCGCGGCCGCCGCGCCGATCGTGCGGCGCGCGCTCGATCTCGGCGTCAATCACTTCGACTCCGCCGACGTCTACGCGCAGGGGGAGTGCGAGAACGCCCTGGGCCGGGCGCTCGAAGGCGTCCGGCGCTCGTCGTACGTCCTCTCGTCCAAGGTCTTCTGGCCGACGGGGCCGGGGCCGAACGACCAGGGACTCTCGCGCAAGCACATCCACGAGTCGTGCGCCGCGTCGCTGAAGCGGCTCAAGACGGACTACGTCGACCTCTACTACTGTCACCGGTACGACCCCGAGGTCCACATCGAGGAGGTGATCCGCTCGATGGAGGACCTGGTCGCGCAGGGGAAGATCCTCTACTGGGGCGTCTCCTGCTGGACCAGCGGGCAGATTCGCGAGGCGATCCGCCTGTCGCGCTCCTACAAGCCGGTCGTGGACCAGCCGCCCTACAACTTCTTCGATCGCAACGTGGAGAAGGACCTGCTCACGACGTGCGCGAAGGAAGGCGTGGGCGTCGTGGTGTGGAGCCCGCTCGCGCAAGGCGTCCTGACGGGGAAGTACATCGAGGGCCGGCCCCCGGGGTCGCGCGGGGCGAGCGAGAAGGTGAACAAGTTCATGGAGCGGTACCTGAAACCCGAGGCGACCGCGACGGTGAAGGGGTTCGTCGCGATCGCGAAGCAGGCGGGGCTCACGCCGGCGCAGCTCGCGCTCGGCTGGTGCCTGCGGCGGCCGGAGGTGACGAGCACCATCGTCGGCGCCACGAGCGTCGCGCAGATCGAGGAGACGGCGGTCGCCGGCCCGCTGCCGAAGGAAATCCTGCCCGCGCTGGAACGGCTCGCCCGCGAGGCGCCGCTCATCGACGCGATCTGATCACGATCCAGAGCGGAAGAGCCCGTCGAAGTCCTCTCACTTCAGGATTGACGGTTTCAACAGGCGATTTGAGATTTCCGATTTGTGATTGGCGGAGACCGAGAAGACCAGATCAAGCGGGTGCGGGGACGGCCGGCCGGCGCATCGCGCGGACGGCCTCCACGACCACCATGCCCGCCAGCGCGATCAGGACGAGCGCCACCATGCCGTTGACCATCGGGATTGAATTCACGCTCCCGTCGGCCGCGCGAAAGGTCGTGAAGCCCGACCAGGCCTGGCGGAGGAGCGCCCACACCGTGATGAACATGACGAACGCCATCGGCGCCGCGGTGTACCACCAGGCGCGGCCGGACCGGGCGAGCCACACGGTCACGCCGAGCAGGGTCAGCGCCGCGAGGAGCTGGTTCGACGAG
Organism: Planctomycetota bacterium; assembly: GCA_035762525.1. Lineage (GTDB taxonomy): Bacteria > Planctomycetota > MHYJ01 > MHYJ01 > JACPRB01 > DASRJF01. The sequence continues at coordinate 10,392 of DASTON010000057.1, forward strand.
CCGAAGAGCACCCAGAACTTGAGCCACGCGTTCTGCCCCGCGGAAAGCACGAAAACGAGCGGCACCCCGATCGTCGCCAGCGTCGCCAGCGCGGCGGTCGTCTTCGAGCGCGAGTCGAAGAGCTCCTGGAGGATGTAGCGGCCGAGCCGCGTCGCGACGTCGAGCGTGTCGAAGACGAACGTGGAGAACGCCATCGACCCGAACACGATGGCGAAGACGAGGTGCTCCTG
>DASTON010000058.1:0-3218 GCA_035762525.1 Planctomycetota bacterium
AAGTTCGGGCGCTACCCCACGGTCCGGCTGCCGGCGAACGTCGGCCAGGCCGCGGCGCGCAACGTGGGAGTGCGGTGCCTGAAGACCAAGTACGTCCTCTTCCTCGACGGCGACGTCATCATGAAGCCGCACATGATCGAGGCCATGGAGAAGGTCCTCGAAGGAAACTCCGACGTCTCGATCGCCTACTGCCACTACGACCGCCACGGCTCGCGCACCGACCACGTGCGCTCCAATCCGTGGGACCCCAAGCGGCTCATGTCCGTCAACTACATCTCGATGATCAGCATGGTGCGCAAGGAGCACCTGCCGACCCCCGTGATGGACGAGACGCTCCGGCGCTACGAGGACTGGGACCTTTGGATCCGGATGATGAAGTCCGGCTACTGCGGGCAGCTGATCAACGAGGCGCTGTTCACGGCGCACTACAGGAAGGGCGATCTTTCCGGCACCGGGGAGTCCGACGAGTGGCGGAAGATCGTCGAGAAGAAGCACGGCGTGCAAAGGGAAAGGGTCCATCGGCGATGAACCTGTCGGACCTCAACAAGTGGTTCTACGAGCTCACCCCCGAGCAGCAGAAGGAACTCCGGGCCTCGCACCCGCCGCTCGACAAGCTGCCGCAGAGCCTGATTCCCGCCGAGCACGGCGCCACGATCGAGGCGCAGATCGAGTACGGCAAGAAGCGCTTCTTCGAGCTCGCCGACAAGAAGGAACCCTTCTACCTGGCGCGCATCGGCGACTGTGAGATCGCGGCGATGGGCTGCGGCTACTACGCCCACACGCCGCACCCTCTCGCCCACGCGAAAGACCAGCTGCACTGGAGCTGCGGCTTCGAGCGCGACTTCCTGATCCACCGGAAGGAGCTCATCGAGTCGTTCAAGAACGCGCAGCTTCTGGGGATGCAGCAGAACTGGCTCCCCTGGCGCATGAACACGATCGCGATCTTCCACATGCTGGGCCTTCCGGTTCCCCACCCGAACGCCGTCGAGGTGCACCTGCCCTACAAGATGCTCATCGACGGCAGCCTCTTCTCGTACCTCAAGGGGAAGGACGTTCTCCTGATCGGAGGCCTCGCCGGCGAGCTCGCCTCCGCCTGGCGCAGGCCCGAGTTCCTCAACTTCCACCGCCGCTTCGGCCCCCTCGACCAGCTCAAGTCGCTGAACGCCGTCAAGACGCTCAAGCGCGGCGAGCAGGGCGGCGCCTGGCGCAGCCTCGACAGGGTCACCGACATGATCAAGGGCGCGACCTTCGACGTGGCGCTCATCTCCGCGGCGGTGCCGGCGAAGATCCTGGCCTACCGGATCTGGAAGATGGGGAAGGTCGCCCTCGACGTGGGCTTCGTCTTCGACGCTCTTCTGGGCAACGGCGAGCGGAAGCTCCGGCCGTGCCTTCGCGACGTCCCCTGGCCCGATAACCGCGGCTGGTGAACCATGAACTCATTCCGGGTCGTCATCCTCTCCGCCGTCACGCGGAACCTGAAGGGGGCCGTGCTCTCGGTCCTCGAGCGTGAGCCGTCGCTTCAGCCCTCCGACATCATCGTGGTCGACGACGGCGCGAAGGCTCACTGGAAGCCTGATCTCCCCCAGGTGACCTGGATCCCGGGCGCGAAGCCCTTCATCTTCGCGAGGAACGCCAACCTGGGCTTCTTCGCCGCGGGCGACAGCGACGTGGTCCTCATGAACGACGACGCGCGCCTCAAGACGCAGGAAGGCTTCAGCAAGCTCTCGGCGCTCGCGTCCGAGAACCCTCGCGTGGGCGTCCTCTCCGCGGCCATCGAGGGCTTCATCGGCAACCCGGAGCAATCGCCGAAAGGCGTCGGGCTGCGCGAGGACAAGCGCGTCGTGGCCTTCGTCTGCGTCTACATCCCCCGGACGGTCTACCTCAAGGTCGGCACCCTCGACGAGCAGTTCACCGGGTACGGCGGCGAGGACATGGACTACTGCGATCGCGCCATGAAGGCCGGCCTGACCCTCGGCATCGCGGATCAGTGCGTGGTTTCCCACGGCGAGGTGCCGTCGACCTATCGCACGCGTCCGGACTTCAAGAAGCTCTTCGACGAGGGCCTGGCCGTCTGGAGGCGGAAGAAAGGCATCAAGTGAGCCCGGCTCTCTCGATCATGATCCCGACGATTGGCCGCGCGTCGCTTCGCGGCATCCTCGAGGACCTGGTTCCTCAGCTCGAGGCCCAGGACCAGGTGCTCGTGGTGGGCGACGGGCGGCAGTGGCGGGCCGAGCGGATCTGCAAGAAGTTCCGCGACACGCGGATCGAGTATTTCGAGCATGGTCCGGACCACGCCTGGGGTCACCCGCAGCGCAACGTCGCTATGCGGCGCGCGAAGGGCACCCATCTCCTTTCTTACGACGACGACGACGTGGTCCTGCCGGACGGGCTCCGCCACGTCCGGACCGCCATCGAGCACTTCCCCGACCGGCCCCTCGTCTTTCGGATGCAGCACCGCTCGGAACTGATCTGGAAGGACCGGGAGATCCGGATGGCCAACGTGAGCACCCAGATGATCGTGGTCCCGAACGTGGCGGGGCGCCTGGGCGAGTGGGGCCGGGTCTACGAAGGGGATCTCGAGTTCCTAAAGAGCACCGTCGCTCTCTACCCCGAGAAGGAGCAAGCGATCGTCTGGCGGCTCGAGCGCATCACGCTCCACGGCATCGCGGGAGAGGTCCCGAAGAGACCGGCCCTCAAGCGGGTATGACGGGCGGCATCGTTTGGTTGACGGGGATCCCCGCCGCGGGGAAGTCCACGATCGCCAAGGCGCTCCAGAAGAACCTTCTCGCGCGCGGCACCCGCGCTGAGATCCTGGACGGCGACGAGATCCGCAAGCACCTCTCTCCTGACCTGGACTTCACCCGGGAGGGCCGCGAGCGCCAGGCGGCCCGCGTCGCGCATGTGGCCCTCATGCTCGCTAGGAACGGGGTCTGGGCCCTGGTCGCTCTCGTGTCGCCCTACGCGTCTTCGCGTGCGAGGGCGCGAGAGGACGCGGCCGCGCAGGGTTCGCCCTTCGTGGAGGTCCACGTCAAGTGCTCGCTCGAATCCGCCCGCCGCAGGGACCCCAAGGGCCTCTACAAGAAGGCGGCCGCCGGCGACCTCGCGGACCTCACCGGGACGTCGGCGCCCTACGAGGAGCCCGCCTTCCCTGAAGTCGTGGTCGAGACGGATACGACGCCGCTGGCCGCGTGCGTCGACCTGATCATGACCAAGGGGAT
>DASTON010000059.1:0-4300 GCA_035762525.1 Planctomycetota bacterium
TCGGCGACAAGCTGAACCAGCGGTTCCTCGCGACGACGGAGAAGAGCCTCGAGACGATGAAGGAAGAGAAGGAACGGAAGGAAGAGCCGAAAGACAAGTAGAAAGCCCCGACCCGAGCAAAGAAAGAGCGAAGATCCGAGCGAAGACCGGAGCGAAGACAAGAGCGGAGAACCGAGCGGTGAGGGAATTAGTTCTCTCGCCGCTCTTGTCCTATGCTCTTGGGCTTGCTCGTGGGCCGGCCAATCGTCAATCGTTAATCGTCAATCGCCAGTGGAATCCGTTCCGCTCACTTCTTCAGACAGTTCTTTAGAGACAGCAGTGCCGCCGCCGTCCCGTAGCTTTTGCCCATCTCGTGGCTGTCGATGAAGCTGCCGTCGATCTCCGGAATCCTCGCGAGATGCGCCAGCCCCCGGCCCCGACCCTCGTCCCGCGCCTTCCCCTCGAGGAGGTCCAGCGCCTCCGTCGTGTGGTAGAAGTTGTTGAAGAAGAAGAACCCCGCGAGCTGGCCGTCCGAGTGGAAGTCGCACACGCGCACCGCCTCGCGCCGCTCGAGGTGGGTCCAGAACAGGTCCATCGCCGTCTCGAAGTTCTTCCGCTCCGTCGCCTTGTCCTCGAGCAGCGCGGCTTCGCACATCGCGTTGCGCCCGCTCGAGTCCGAATCGCTCGACCCCGCGCGGTCCGCGCCGTAGCCCTGCCGCCCCTTGTCGTCGCGCGTCTTCTTCAGGGCGTTCGACCCGCGCGAGAAGATCGACTCCTCCACCGTCGCGCCGGCTCGCCTTGCCCGCTGGAGCACCTGGAGGACGGACGCCGAGACGAACGGATTGGGATACTCGTGCGCCCAGAATCCCGCCTGGTCCTGGATCGCGGCGAGTCTCCCCACGATCCGGTTCATCGCCGCCTCGACTTTCTTTTTCGCGCCGCCGTCCTTCAGCGTCTCGTTCTTGCACGCGAGATAGAGCAGGCGGTAGGCCTCGGCGTACGACTCTTCGTTCTTGCCGCGCGCCAGCCGCGCGTCGTCGAGGAGGTACTTCTCGGCCTTCGCCAGCGCCGCGTCCACGCCGGCCGGATCGACGTCGCGCCACTGGAGCAGCGCGGCGGCGGCCATTCCGGTCACGGCCATGTGCACGTTGGGCTGGATCTCGGGGTTCGGCCAGTAGGCGTATCTCGAGTCGGTCCATCCGCCGCTCGCCGACTGCGCGCCCAGGAGCCACGCGACGGCGCGCCGGGCGATGTCCTGGGCGTCGGCCGGTTTCCGCTCCCACCGCGTCGTGGTCGCGCCGGACGCGGACGCGGCGCACCAAAGGACGTCCTCGAATCCCACCGCGGCAGGACCGTAGGCCTTGTTGTCCTTGTGCAGCGTCGAGTTCGCCGACGCGCGCCATCCCCAGCGGGTCTCGGGCGACTTTTCCACGAGCTTGGACCAGATCTCATTCGCGGCGTCGTCGCGTCCCGAGAGCCGCTCCGCGAGGGCGAGATAGTAGACCGCTTCAGGGGCCGTCGACTTCTGGAGCTCGGCCTTGGCGTCCGCGATCTTTCCGGCGGAAAGCAGCGTGCGGCCGCGGACGGTCGCCACGTCGGAGGCCGCCGCGCCCTTCTTCGCCGCGTCGTCGCAGAGCTTGAGGGCCTCGTCGTGCTTGCCCTCGCGCCGGCGGAGCTCCGCGAGCCTGAGCGGGTCGTTCGCCAGCTTCTTCGCGGCGGCGCCGAACCATCCGCCCCTCATGAGGTCCTCGCCCGTCGCGGAATCGGGCGGGGCGTTCGGGTCGTTCTTGTCGAGCGCCGCGCGGAGCGCCGCGGCGATGAAGTCCGCGTTGAACGTCCGGATCCGCTGCATGCGGTGCAGTTCCCGGCCGTCGGCGTCGAGGAGCACGATCGCCGGCTCGACGAGCCGGAAGCGTACCTTCTTGTCTTCGTCCGTCAGGTCCTTGTCCAGCTGCTCCTTCAGCTCCTTGGCGCACGCCGCGCGGAGGGAGACAAACCGGCGGGTGACGAGATCGACGATCGCCTCGTCCGTCCAGACCGCCACGTTCATGTAGTGATCCAGGATCGCGCCCCGGTACATGTGCTGCCCCTCGACCTTGGGGATGTACCAGAGGATGGGCTTGCCGGACTCCTTGGCCTTCGCCTTGACGTCGCTCCAGAGGTCCTCGAGATCGACCTCCGTCTTGCCGAGTCTGCCGCCCTGGTTGTTGTCCTTGAGAGGCCGGTGGTCGCTCATCCAGGCGATCTCGCTCCCGCACTTGGTCCAGAGCGCGGGGGCGGGATCCTGCGCCGAAGCGAGCGATCCCAGGACGACGGCGACGGCGAGCGCGCGATAGATCATCAGGAGGCCTCCGGTGTCGGTGGAGATAATACGCGAACCAGACATCAGAAATCAGAAATCAGACATCAGGCCGGGACCCTGAACTAGGAACCTCTCCTGAGCCGGGAACTCGCTTCTTCCAGCGTCTTGCGCTCCGAGGGAGTCAGGCTGTCCTTGCCTTCGCGGTTGATCTTGTCGAGCAGCTCGTCGACTTTCGCGCGGAGCTCCGCCTCCTCGGCGTCGCGCCGGGCGAGCGCGCGCTCGCGCTTCAGGCGGCGGCGGCGGGCGAAATACCCCTCCTTGCGCGGCTCCTCGAAGCGGTAGCCCCGGTCGGAGTATCCGTGGGGCGAATAGGCGCTGTCCGCGCCCGCCATGGCCCGCAGCTGGGCCGCCTGGAGGATCATCCAGACGCTGATCACGCCGAGGAGGATCGAGGCGGTCCAGATCGCGAGCAGGAGGAGCGCCGACCCGATGACGATCGAGACCGTCCCGGCGGTCCGGTTGGCCTGCCATTCCCCCATCCTCATCCGGAGCCAGTCGTGGAGGATGCGGCCGCCGTCGAGCGGGAAGGCGGGGACGAACAGGTTGAACGCCATCAGCGAGGCGTTCATGTTGATGAAGTAGAGGAGGAAGTAGTAGCCATAGCCGGGCCAGTACGGCGGATCCGGACGGCCGATGGGATTGATGTAGCTCCAGTCCCAGGGGATGCCGAGCGCGAAGACGGCCGCGGCCGCCGCGCCTCCCAGCAGGAGGTGCGTCGCGGGCCCGCACACCGCGACGAAAATGTCGGTGCGCGGTTCGTCCGAGTGGCCGACGTAGGCCAGGCCGCCCAGCGGCCACAGGAGGATCTTGTCCACGTGGCCCCCGACCCTCCGAGAGGCCCAGCTGTGGCCCAGCTCGTGGAAGAGGATCACCGCGAATTGCACGACCAGCCCGGCGGCGACGAAGGCGATCCACTCCGGGCCCGCCCCGGCCTGGATCGGGCCGAACATCCAGTACGCGACCACGAAGATCAGCGTCCAGTGCAGGTGCACCGGGATGCGGAAGATCGTGAACGCGTGCCAGGCCCAGTTCATGATCCGTTGCGCCCCTTGTGGGCCCAGGCCCAGGCCTCGAGCGCGTGCGCGAAGTCCGACATCGAATCGAATCTCCCGTCCGGGTCCTTCTCGAGCGCCTGGCGCAGGATCGAACCCAGCTCCGGCTCCACTCCCTCGGGCAGGACGAAGGGCTCCTCGCGGACCTTCCTGAGAATCTCGAAGGTGTCGCTGCCCGTGAACGGCGGGCGTCCGGCCACCGCCTCGTGCAGCACGGCGCCCAATCCGTATACGTCGGACCGTCCGTCCACGGCGGTGTGGTTCGCCGACGCCTGCTCGGGGCTCATGTACACCGGCGTCCCGCCCGTGACGCCCGGGGCGAGCTTCCGCACTTCCTCGATCCGAAGCGTGAGCCCGAAGTCCGAGATCTTCGGTTCGTTGTCGGGCCCGAGGAGGATGTTCCCCGGCGTGACGTCGCGGTGCACGAAGCCGTGCTCGTGGAGGTGCTGGAACGCGCGCGCCGCCTTGGCCGCGACCGTCGCGGCCGCCGGCGGCTTGAGGAGCTTCCTGCGGATCGCCAGGTCCAGAGGCGGACCATCCACGAATTCCATCGCCATGTAACGGTGGCCGTCCACCTCGCCCGAATCGTGCATCTTCACGATGTTCGGATGCGCGAGGGACGACAGGACGGAGATTTCGCGCGCGAACTGGTCGAGCCGCTTCTGCCGCGTCGATTCGAGAATCTTGAGCGCCGAGACGGTCCCGTCGATGCGCGCCTTGAAGACGACGGAAAGCCCCCCGCGGCCGCGCCGCTCCAGGAGCTCGTACGGCCCGAACCGGCACGGGTCGTTGACCGGATCGAAACCGCACGCGCCGCAGCAATCGTCCGTCGGCGAGACGGGCTTTCCGCACCGGGCGCACTCGATCAACATCGTGCTAAATGTAACAGAGACGGCGCCCAGGGGTC
>DASTON010000060.1:0-5521 GCA_035762525.1 Planctomycetota bacterium
GAGAAGTCCACTTCCTTGCCGTCGACCAGCTCGATGTCGCCGATCTTCTCGCCGATCTTCGGGGAGTAGTAGCGCGTGATCAGCTTTTCGTTGTCGTATCTCGACACTTCGAACGTCGCCTCCGACAGGTCCGGAAGGGCGCCGATGAGCCGGATCTTCAAGCTGCGCCGCGGATCGAGGCCGCCGGCGAGCGGCAGCATCTGGGGCAGGCCCGGCGAGTCCTCGTATCTCTTGTTGTCCGACCCCCGGTAGATCGCGCGCATCTGGTACATGTAATTCACGCCGGGAACCACCGAGGTGTCGCGGTAAAAGGGCGTCGGCGCGAGGATGCAGATCGTCTTCCAGTCCTCCCACGAGCCGTTAGGGAGCTGCTGCGTGCGGAAGATCTGGAAGGGATAGAACTTCTCGGTCGAGTAGTTCGCCTGGACGACGATGGCCCGGTCGTTCACGTACGCCACGACGGTTTCCTTGGTCGTCTTCAGGACGGCCTTGACCTCCGCGTCCTTCAGCTCCTGGGACATCTCGGAGACGCGGTCGAGCAGGGCGCGCGTGGTCCGATCGTTCGACTCCTGCCCCTCGGTGATCGACTTGTGCAGGGCGGCCAGCTGCCGGTCGGACACGCCTCCGCCTCCGCCGAACTTCGTGATCGCGAATACGCCGCCGACGCAGGCGATCATCATGGCCGCGGCCGCGGCGAAGGGCCACATCCGGGTGACCTCGATCACCTGCCGCATCGCGACGGGCTCGGAGGGAGTCTCGGCGTCGACCGCGGGCGCCACCACCATCGGCTCTTCCAGGCGGCGGATCTCCGTCATGACCGCGTCCACCGTCTGCGCGCCGAAGGCCTCGCCCACGAGCGCGTTGTTGAGGACGTTGTCGTTCCGCTGGAACAGGTTGAGGACGTCGCGGCAGGAGGCGCACGCCTCGAGGTGCGTCTCGATCGACTTCCGCTCCTTCTCCGCCAGCTCCCCGTCGACGTAGCGGGAGAGGAGGGTTCCCATTTCCTCGGTGCACAACATATCGATCCACACCCTTGCTGGGCCGCCGACTCCTACATGTAGAGGTCGGTCAGCCGGTCCTTGAGCATCAAGCGAGCCCGATACAACCGCGACTCGATCGTCGCGATGGGGAGTCCCAGGAAATCGCTCATTTCCCGGTAGGTCATGCGGCGCAGGTGCCGCAACAGAATGATTTGCTGGTAGATCCGCGGCAGCGAGTTGACGATGCTCAAGATCTTCTCGCGCAGCTCCTCCAGCTCCGTCGAGGTCTGCTTCAGCAGGCCCCCGACAATTTGCCCCTCGGGCTCCAGGCCCTCCTCGCTGATCTTCTCGAGCGAGGCCGGCTTGAGCCGCTCTCTCCGGAGATGGTCGACGCACGTCGTCCGGACTATGGAACAAAGCCATCCCTTGAATTTGCGGGGATCCTCGAGGTCCGGCAGGTGGCGGAAGACCTTGAGGAACGTCTCCTGGGTGATGTCGCCCGCGACGTGGACGTCGCCGATGATGTTGTAGGCGATGCTCCCCACGAGATTGGAGTACTTCGCGACGAGTCCCTCGAAGGCCGTCATGTCGCCCTGCTGGCTCCGCTGGATGAGCAGCCCGTCCTGCAGGGCCGCGCCCGCGCGGGCGGTCGGCGAGAGGCCGGCCGGGGACTTGAGACGGGGCTTCTGCAAACGGGGGTCGTTCATCAAGGTTTCAGTATATAACAAGACGGCGGAACCGAGGGGGACCCTTCAACGAAACCACCAAGAGCGGACAAAGCGGAGATAGCGGCAGGTCTAGTAAGCTCACCGCTGTTACCGCTCTTACCGCTTCTTATGAGCCTCATTCCAAACCCAATTCCAAGTGGGTCGTTCAAGGAACGTTAGGTGACTGACGCCGAGTTGATCCGGCGATGCGCCCTGGGCGAAGAGGCCGCGTACCGCGAACTCGTGGAGCGCCTCGAGAAGCCCCTGGTCGCGTTCATCCGGAAGTACGTCGGCGAGGAAAGCCTGGCCGAGGACCTGTTTCAGGAGACGTTCGTCCGCGTGGTCCGGGCGATGGCGACGTTCCGGCCCGAAGCGTCGCTGACGACCTGGATCTTCACGATCGCCCGAAACCTGTGCCTGGACCACCTGAAGGCGAAGAAGCGCCATCGGGAGGTGTCGATGGACGCGGGGTCGGCGGACCCGGGCGACCGCGACGTCGACTTCCGCCAGTCGCTCCGGTCGGCGGGAAAGGAACCGGGGGCCCACGCGGAAGGGCATGAAGAGTGCGCCAGGGTGCGCGCGGCGCTGGCGGGGCTGCCGGAGCCCAAGCGGGAGGCCTTGATCTTGCGCATCTATTCGAACCTGTCGTACGCGGAGATCGCGCGGATCACGGACGCCCCAATCGGCACCGTGAAGTTCAGAGTTCATGACGCCATACAGGAGTTGACTAAGAAACTTGGGAAGACTTCAGACTGAAGACTACGGACTACAGACCGACCACCGAGTACTCAGTAGTCAGTAGTCAAAAGTCAGAAGTCTGAAGTTCATGGATAGGGGTCATTTATGAAGTGCGATGACGCGATGAAGGGGTCGGCCGGCCGGGCGCTCGACGAGCTGGAGCCGGACGAGAAGAAAGAGTTCGAGGAGCACCTGGCGGGCTGCTCTTCGTGCCGCGCCGGCGCGGAGCTCGACCGTCGGACCGTCGCCGCCCTGCGGGCCGATGGCGTTGAGCCTTCGGAAGCGCGGCGCGCGCGGGCCGTCTCCGCGATGCTGGCCGCGTCTCGAGAGCTTCCGAAGACGACCACGCGCCGCCGCTGGATCGCGATGTCGGTGGCCGCGGCCCTCGCGGTGTCCGTGGCCGTCCCGATGCTCCTCGGCAGCCGCGGCTTGAGGGCGAACCGGGTCGACGGCGCGGCGTGGATCCAGCGGGCGGGTTCGAGGGAATACGTCCCGCTCCGGCTCGGCGACACGCTCGCCGCGGGCGACTGGCTGAAGACGGAGAGCGTCGTGGGCCTCGAGGGCCCCGGCGGGCTGAAGATCGTCGTGAACCGCAATTCGCGGATCGCGTACGACGGCGAGCGGCGCCGGGTCCACCTGGCCGAAGGCGCGATCTTCGTTGAGTCTCCGGAGCGCGAGTTGACGGTCGACGATCCTTCGGACCGGCGGGCGATCTTGCGCGACGGCAGCGCCGAAATCTGGCTTCCCCTGGTCGCGTCGCCCTCGGGTGAAAAGAAGTCCGAATTCGCGGTCCACGTGGAAAAGGGCGATGTCCGGATCTCGGGGGCGAAAGGGGCGCGCGACGCGAAGGGCGGAGAGCAGTGGTCGGTGGACGGGCAGGGGAAGATCCAGGACGAGAAACCCCGGATGCTCGCTCCATGGAGGAAAAAGCCATGAACCGGTTTGCCGCGTCGGCCGTCGTCGTTCCGCTGCTGGCGGGCCTCCTGTTCGGACAGGATCCGGCCAAGCTCCCTCCGCAGGAGGAGCCGAAAGTCCAGCTGAACAACATCACGCTGGAGCAGTTCGCCCAGAGCGTCTCGAAGCGGACGAAGAAGACGTTCATCTATGGCGACCAGGTCGGCCAGCTGATGAAGCAGGCCCGGGTCCAGCTCGTCGCCTACCGGGACTTCGAGGATCGCGAGCAGCTCTTCTCGCTGTTCTTGAGCGTTCTTTCGATCCAGGCCCAGAAGCTCGTCCTCGTGCCGGACGGGCCCGACACCTACAAGATCGTTCCCGAGAACGACGCGCGCCGGATGGGCCTGCCGGTCGTCCAGGACGCCCGCTCTCCCAATAATTCGTTCATTACGAAAGTCTTCAGCCTCCAGTTCATCTCGGCCCAGGAGGCGTTCACCGCGCTCGTCACGCTGGCCCAGCCGACGGCGGTGGTCCAGATCCCGGGCGCGCAGATGCTCGTCGTCACGGACAACGACTTCAACATCAAGCGGTTCGAGGAGATCATCAAGGCCTGCGACATCAAGAAGCCCGACATGATCTGGCGGGTCATCCCGCTCCGGAAGGCCGTGGCCTCCGACATCGAGGGGATGCTGCGGAACCTGCTCCAGGGGATCGCCCAGCAGAGGCAGCAGCGCCCCGGCTTCGTGCCCGCCACGCCGGGCAGCGAGCAGGTCACGGTCGTGGCCGACCGCCGCACCAATTCCGTCCTCATCCTCGCGGAGCCGGCGCGGATCGACCAGATCCAGCAGCTCGTCGAGAGCCTCGACAAGGAGCCGGAGTTCGAAACGAGCGGGACGTACCTGATCCCGCTGCGCCACCGCGACGCGGAGGACATCGCCAAGATCCTGAACGGGCTGTACCGCATCAGCACCGACACGACCACGGGCCTGCCGTCGGGCGGAAGCTCGACGTCCGCGGTGAAGCCGAACCAGCCGATCGGGCCGACGGGCGCCCCGCAGCCGCAGGGGGGGGGAGGCGGGTACTACTCGTCGGGCCAGCAATCCGGCACGGAGCCGACGATCATCGCGGACAAGAAGACGAACTCCGTCGTGCTCGTCACGGACCGCAACACGTACCAGATGCTTTCGCGACTGGTGCAGCGGCTCGACCGCCGGCGGCCGCAGGTCCTGATCAAGGCGTCCGTCGTCGAGGTCCAGGCGAGCGAGACGTTCGATCTCGGCTTCGAGCTCGCGCGCGCCGTCGATCCCGACGGGCTGATCACGACGTTCGGCCGGACCAACATGGGGTACAGCGTGCTCTCCGTCGTGGGGGGCATCCCGAGCATCGTTCCGGTGGACACCCCCGGCGCCACGCTGGCCGTGCTGAAGGACCGGTTCGGCAACATCCCGCTGCTGTTCAAGGCCCTCCAGGACAAGGCGAAGATCTCCGTGATCGACGAACCCGAAGTCGCGACCGAGGACAACGGGTCGGCCAGCATCACGCTGTCGAACATCGTCCAGGTGCCCAACACGACGGTGACGGGGACCGGCGTGGCATCGACGTCGTTCCAGGCGCTCGAGGCCAAGACCATCCTGACGATCACGCCCCATATCACGCAGGGCGGTTACCTGCGCCTCGAAACGGAGGTGCAGATCGAGAAGTTCGGCGCCACGAGCGCGGCGCTGCCGAACCAGCCGCCCCCCAAGACCTCGCGCATCGTGAAGACGCCGTTCCAGATGGCGGGCGGAAGGACGGCGGTCATCGGCGGCATCGTGACGAGCGACCGGACGGACTCGGAGACGTCGGTGCCGTTCCTCGGCGACATCCCCGTCTTCGGAATCCTGTTCCGCCGGAACCGGCAGATCGAGGTGCGTCGCACGCTCTACGTCTTCATCACGCCGTACATCCTGTACGACGACAGTTTCGGAGACGGCGAGAAGCTGACCCAGGAGCGGATCGACAAGCTCCTCTTCGAGCAGGGAGACCGGCCCAGCTCCCTGGTCGAGAACCTGGATCCAAGGCCCAAGCCCGATCCGAAACTGCAATCCACGTTCAAGTTCCCGGAGAATCCGGACAAGAAGCAGTAGGCTTGAAGCCTCCAGCTCCATGCCTCGAAGCTCCCAGCGGGGCTCCGAAGCTTCGGAGCTTTCTGCCAGAGGCTCC
>DASTON010000061.1:0-3356 GCA_035762525.1 Planctomycetota bacterium
CGTCCTCCAGCTCATCGACGGGGCGGCGGGACGGTTCACCGACGGGCTCACCGGGGCGGTGCAATCGGCGGCCGGCCGGCTCGCCCGCTTGCTCGAAATCCGCGCCGGGAAGGAGCAGACGGCGGAACTGCGGCGCGAGGACCGCTATCGGGCGATCGTCGAAAACGCCGCGTACCCGATCATGACGCTCGACCCCGCGGGCAACTTCACCTGGGCCAACCGCGCGACCCTCTCCCTCCTCGGCTACGGCCGGGGGGAGCTCGACGGCGTCAACGTCGCGCAGATCATCCGCAAGGGCCACGTCCGCACGATCTTCACGGCGATGAAGGAGTGCGCCGAGGGCCTCGAGGTGCGGTCGCAGCGGATCGACGTCGCCACCCGGCGCGGCGAGGAGCGGACCGCCGAGATGTCCTGCAACCCGCTCCGCGAGAACGGCGTCTACGTCGGGCTCGAGATGACGCTCCGCGACATCACGGACAAGGTCGTCATCGAGAAGCTGAAGAAGAACTACACGGACTCGCTCGAGGAGGCGGTCATCGCCCGCACGAGCGAGATCAAGGACACCCAGCGCGCGGCCATCCTGGCGATCGCGAACCTGGCGGAGTCGATCGACGACGACACGGGCGGCCACATCCAGCGGATCCAGCACTACACGCGCGTGCTGGGAGAGGAGCTGCGGAAGCTCCCGAAGTTCAAGGACGAGGTCACGGAGGAGTACGTCGAGCTCATCCACGACCTCTCGCCCCTCCACGACCTCGGCAAGGTCGGCATCCGGGACTACATCCTCCAGAAGACGGACAAGCTGACGTCGGACGAGTTCGAGAAGATGAAGGAGCACACCGTCATCGGCGCGCACGCCCTCAACATGGCGGGCCAGATGATCCACCGCGAGAGCATCTTCTCGATCGGCGAGATGATCGCCCACTACCACCACGAGAAGTGGGACGGCACCGGCTATCCCGCGGTCGACATCGGGGGAGACCACCGCCCGCTGCGCGGCGAGGAGATCCCGCTCTGCGCGCGGATCGTGGCGCTCGCCGACGTCTACGACGCGCTCACCTCGAAGCGGCCGTACAAGATGCCCTTCCCGCACCGGACGACGCGCGAGATGATCGTCGTCCAATCGGGAAAGCACTTCGATCCGGAAGTGGTCCAGGCGTTCCTGCGCCGCGAGCAGGATTTCGTCCGCATCCGCGAGCAGTTCCCCGACACCGCGATGCCCCCCGGCAAGCCCTTTGAACTGCCGGCACGTGACCGCGCATGACCCGAAGCCGGAGTTCGGAGTTCCTAGTTCTGAGTTCGTTCCGAGTTCCTAGTTCGGTCCTGGGTTCCGAACAACGAACCGAACGCTGAACCAAGAACGAACTCCGAACCCAGAACGCCGAACTCGGACTCCGCCCTCTGTATAATCTCCGGCCTATGCCGCGCAGGAATCCCCGTGTCTTCAGAGGCGGCGCCGACGGCCGCGGCCGCCGCGTGGCCGTGGTGGCGGGCCGCTTCAACGAGTACATCACGAAGCACCTCGTCGAGGGGTGCCTCGACACCCTCGAGCGCCACGGCGTCCCGCGCGACCGCGTGGACCTGGTCTGGGTGCCGGGGGCGTTCGAGATCCCGACCGCGGCGCGACGCCTCGCGAAACGGGGCGACGTCGATGCCATCATCGCCCTGGGCTGCGTGATCCGGGGAGAGACGCCGCACTTCGACCATGTCTGCCGGGAGACGGCGCGCGGGATCGCGGAGGTCGGGCGGCGCACGGGCGTGCCCACGATCTTCGGCGTCCTCACGGTCGACACGCTGGAGCAGGCGATCGAGCGCGCGGGGACGAAGCTCGGCAACAAGGGGCGCGAGGCGGCCGAAGCGGCCATCGAAATGGCGAACCTGATGAGAAGCCTGTAGGCCGAATCTCGAAATTCGAATCTCGAATTTCGGGATCCTCAAACGGGCTTGTACAAGGGACCCGAGATTCGGTATTCGAGATTCGAAATTCGCTCTTTGAGCCATGCGCAAACGCACCAAAGCCCGGGAACTTGCCTTGCAGGCGCTGTACCAGTTCGACCTGCGCGGCGAAGAGGTCCGGCCCGACGTCGACGAGCTGCTCGCCAAGGCCACCGAGGACGCGGAGGTCCTGGATTTCGCCCGCCTGCTGATCGAGGGCGCGTGGCTGAAGCGGGCTGAAATCGACAAGGCGATCGAGGGCGCCGCCCGCAACTGGGAGATGCGCCGCATGGCGGCCATCGACCGCAACATCCTCCGCCTGGCGACGTTCGAGCTCCTCTACGTGGCGGAGATCCCGCCGCTGGTCACGATCAACGAGGCCATCGACATGGCCAAGAAATACAGCACCAAGAAGTCCGGCCATTTCGTGAACGGGATCCTCGACCACATCCGCACCACGGCGGCGCCGGAGTCGAAGAGGGTAAACGTACGCGACTCCGAGGATCCGCAGTCATGACGACCCCGCAGCCGCGGGGCGAGTGGGCGGCATGATCTCGATTGAGCCGTTCCCTTGGTAGAGTGGTTCTTCAATCGAGAATCCAGAATCGAGAATCGGTCCCATGGGTTTCCTCGGCGGCCTGTTCGACAAGTTCAAGCAGGGACTCCAGAAGACCCGGGAGGCCTTCTCGTCCCCGCTCCGGAGACTTTTCTCGGTCTTCCGGTCGCTGGACGAGGCCACGCTCGAGGAGCTCGAAACGCTTCTCATCGGCGCGGACGTGGGCGTCGACGCGACGAAGAAGATCGTCGAGGGTCTGCGGGTCGCCTACAAGAAGGGCGACATCAAGACCGCCGACCAGGTCATGGACTGGCTGAAAAACGACCTCAAGGCCCGGCTCCGGGAACACGGCAACGACGTGCGGTTCGCGCCGTCCGGGCCCACGGTCATCCTCGTCTGCGGCGTCAACGGCGTCGGGAAGACGACGTCCATCGCGAAGCTCACGGCGCTTTTCCGGAAGGAAGGGAAGCGCGTGATCCTGGCCGCCAGCGACACGTTCCGCGCCGCGGCCGTGGAACAGCTGTCGCTCTGGAGCGAGCGCCTCGGCGTGGACATCGTGAAGCACAAGCAGGGCTCCGATCCGGCGGCGGTCGTCTTCGACGCCGCGGACGCCGCGGTCGCCCGAAAGGCGGACATCCTGATCGTCGACACCGCGGGCCGGCTCCAGACGAAGGAAAACCTGATGAAGGAGCTGGGCAAGATCCGCAACGTGGCCGCGCGGAAGATCCCGGGCGCGCCCCACGAGGTCCTGCTCGTGCTCGACGCGACGACCGGCCAGAACGCGATCTCGCAGGCCGAGCACTTCGGCAACGCGGTGCAGGTGACGGGCCTCTTCCTGGCCAAGCTCGACGGCACGGCGAAGGGC
>DASTON010000062.1:0-4335 GCA_035762525.1 Planctomycetota bacterium
TTTTGGCCCTAGGCCTGCTCGCCATGACCTCCTTTTCACAAGACCGAAAAGCCCAGTGGACCGTCATGGTCTACCTGGCCGCGGATTGCGACCTCGAGGCTGACATGCTCGAGGACCTTCGTGAGATGGCCGCGACCGGCAGCACTCCCGACATGAACATCGTCGTGCTGGTCGACCGCACGCCGAAGGGAAAGCCCAAGGGCAAGTACACGAACAAGGGCGTGCTCAATCTCGAGAACTGGAACGGCACGAAGCTGCTCCATGTGCAGAAGGGGAAACTGCGGGAGCTGGCCGACCTGGGCGAGAAGAACCTCGGGGATCCCGCCGTGCTCCGAGACTTCGTCCGCCGCGCCGCTTCTGATTTCCCGGCGAAGAAGTTCGCCCTGATCCTCTCCGACCATGGCATGAGCTGGCCGGGGGCCTGTGCCGATGAAACGGACAACGACGACCACCTGACGCTCCCGGAAATCCGGGGGGCGCTCGAGGACGTGACCCGGGAAACCGGCCCCTTCGAGCTCCTGGGTTTCGACGCCTGCCTCATGGCCAATCTCGAAGTGGCGCAGGCCGTCGCTCCGGTCGCGAAAGTGATGGTGGCCAGCGAAGAGTTGGAACCGGGATATGGCTGGTCGTACACGCCGACGCTCGCGGCGCTCGCCCTCAAGCCGGCCATGAGCGGAGCGGAGCTGGGGCGCGTCATCGCCGACGAGTACAAGGCGTTTTTTCAGAAGTCGAAGATCAAGTCGATCCGCCAGCAGGGGGAGCGCATCACGTTGTCCGTGATCGCCCTGGATCGCGTCGAGGCGGTCGCCCGGGCCGCCGGCGAGCTCGGCGAGAAAGCCGCGTCCCTCGTCAAGGCGAAGCGGCGCGAATCCTGGGTGCGGATCGCACGCGCGCGGTCGTTCACCGAAAACTACGGCCGGAGCGGGGACCCATCGGACGAAGGGAGCCACGTGTACAGCATCGTGCACCTCGCGCAGCAGCTGAAGCGGGAGGCGCCCGATGTGGCGGCCGAGGCGCTTGAGAAAGCCGCGAAGGACGCCGTGCTTTACAGCGTGCGCGGTAGGGGCTGCCCGAACGCGCACGGCTTGACGGTGTACTTCCCTCCCGACGGCGAGACGCTCAAACGAGACAAGTATCTGGAAGCCGTCGGCGCCGAGGGGAAGTGGGCTCGATTCCTGGCCGCCTACGCGGGGATCTCGTCCGAGGACACGGAGAAGCCCAATCTGAAAGCGACGAAAACGGATGACGCCGAGCTCGGCGACAAAGACTCGGTCACCATCACCTGCACCGCCTCGGCCGACGACATCGCCGAAACGTACTTTGTCCTCGCGACGAAGGAGGAGGGCGAGATCCTCGTGCTCGGGGCGCTTCCGACGGAGGTCGGGGACGAGGGCGAGCTCGAGGAGGAATGGGACGGGCACTGGTTCACGATCGAAGATGACGAAGGATACGTGGTCGCTCCGATGACCGACTTCGAGGAGATCGGCGAGGACGAGTACCTGGCGCAGGTGCCCGCGCAGGTCCGCGTGTCGGATGGGGATGAGTGGGTCGATGTCACGCTGCATTTCCTGGTGAAGATCGGCGAGGACGACCTGAAGGGCGAACTGGTCTACGCGTTCGCGGACACGAAGTTCGGCCCGCTGGAGATCGATCTGGAGGAAGGCGACTTGGTCCGTCCCGTCTACGTGGTGATCGCGGCGGACGGATCGGAAAAGACGGATGCCTCCGAGGACGAAGAGGACTATCTCAAGGTGGGAAAGAAGGGGCTTCAAGTCGGGTGGCGCGAAGTGGACGAGGGGACCTACCAGGTCGGATTCGTCGTCATCGACCACGCGGGCAACGCCGCGGAGGAGTATGTGGAGGTAAAGGTAGAGTAGTCCACCCAGGCGTTGTTTGGAGCGGGCGATGGGACTTCGCTCCGTTTCTGCCTCTGCCGATCAGTTTCTGTGGAGCTTCGGCGGGATCTCGGTTGCTTCACCCGCGGTTTGGGGATTGCGGGTGGAGCGGGCGACCGGATTCGAACCGGCGACGTCCACCTTGGGAAGGTGGCATTCTGCCACTGAATTACGCCCGCCCGTCAGCAGCGCGGATCACTCTAGCCCTCAGTCCCCAGAGCTTCAAGAGATGTTCCCGTGCTACCTGTGGAATGCAGCGCAGGCCACGATCGCATAGGCGCTGAGTCCCTGGATGATGTAGGGAACCGCAAGCGACATGCCGTGCCGGCGATGAGAGAACATCGTGATGAAGCCGAGCGCCAGTGAAAAGATCGAAATTGCCATGACCGGCGGCCCCATCGCGCTCGCAATGAAGTCCGTCAGGAACCCGTGATCCTCGGCGTTGGACCGGCCTGAGTTCACGACGACGATTCCAAACGTCGCGATGCCGGCTGAAACCAATGCGAATGCCAAGCCCAACCAAGCCAGAGTTGAGGTTCCAGCCGATCGTCTTCGGCCAGTCTGAGTAAGGATCGGCTCGGGATCGACCATATCGCTCAAGTCGTCGTTTCTGGATGTCCCGCCTTGCGGCCGCCGGCTCACGGCGGAGCGAACAACTTGCCGATCGTCTTCGTCGCCAAGTAGAGATGCAGCCGGTCGTCGAGCAATTCGAGGAATCCGTACTTAGCGTAGAACGAGCGCGCTGGATCGTCGATGGCCATCACTTCTACGGCGAACGCTCCCACGACCTGGGAGGCCGCCCAAGCCTTGCGAAGGGCATGAACGAGAAGAAACTCACCCAACCGCTGTTTCTGGATCGTGCGGTCGACCGCAAGACGGCCGAGGTGGATCACGGGAACCGGGTACTTGGGAAGGCGGCGCCGTTCCGCCTCCGGCAGAGACTCCACCTTGAGGGATCCTGCTCCCAGCGTGTAGTAACCCAGGACTCGGAGGTCGCCGGGAAGGGTTGCGACAAACGTGCGCCCGACTTCGAGTTCCTCGTTCTGTCGGGCATATCTCCGCAAGAAATCATCGAGGGATGGCCGGCCGCATTCGAACAGGTCGCGCCGGTGGTTCTTGCGAATGCCTTCGACAACCCAGGGCGGCGGCTCAGCCACGCCGTCCCTCGGCCCACCGGACGGCGGCGCGGAGGGCAGGGGCCGGCTCCTGGTCCTTGTCCAGAATGCTCAGGAATCGCTTGAAGTCGCGTTGCGAAAGGACGGTGGTGGTCTGCCGATCGACAATCTCTTGGGCGCGCTCGGAGAGAACCGCGCGAATGAAAGAAGCGACCGCCTGACCGCTGATCGCGGCCGCGCGCTCCAGCAGTTTCTTGAGCTCGGGGGTCAGCCTCATCTCCAGCCGTTCAGCCTTCGTCGTCACGGGTCGCTCCTCATGTACGGTACTATGCCGTACAATGTACGGTATGATTCCGTACAAGTCAAGTCCGCGTGTGGATTCACGCGGTTTCGGGATGACCCGCCTTGCGGCCGCCGCGCTCGGCACTGGTCGGAGCCGCGCGCCCCGCGAGGATCTCCTTCGCCATGTCCAGCGATCGGACCGCGAGCTCCTTCGCGCCGTTGCGCAGGTGCTCGGTCTCCTTCACGTAGGCGACGTTGTTCTCCATATCCTCGGCGGACCAGCCTCGCGAGTGGGCGATGAAGGGGAACTGCGGGAAGAGGAAGCCGAGCTCGCCGAAGAACATCATCATCTGGCCGGCGACGGCCTGCACGTTGTCCTGGCCGCCGGTGATGATGAACGCGGCGACCTTGTTGCGGATGAGGACGCGGTCGTGCGTCGTGAGCTGGTTCTGGATGCAGTTCATGCGCTCGATCATCTTGAAGTAGAGCGAGCTCGCGCTGCCCCAGCGGATGGGGGACGCGATGATCGCGACGTCGGCCCAGTGGATGAAGGCCTCGTAGACTTGTTCGAGCTGGTCGCCGGGATCGAGCTGCGTGATCGTGCAGGGCCAGATGCACGCGTGGGCGCTCTTCGAGTAGTACCCCTCGCAGGAGCGGAACTTGAGGTCGTTGAGCTTGATGAGCCGCGACTCGGCGCCAATCGAGACCGCGTGGTTGAGCGCGACTTGGAGGAGGTCCTCCGACGTCGAGTAGCGCGGATCGTGGCGGTTCATGACGGTCGTGGAGATGCCGACGACGCGGGGCGGGCCGGGCGCGCGCTCGATGGGGCGGGTCAGGGGGTGCGGGGGATGCGATGGATGCTTGGCCTCGGTCGCGGGAGTCGTTTTGACCCAGAGCCGTCCGCCTTCGATCTTGGTCTCGTATCGCGGGATGGCGATGTTGAAGCCGGGCCGCCCTTCGCCCGTCTTGCAGTGGTAGTGCCACCCGTGCCAAGGGCAGACGAGGTAGTCGCCGCTGAGCCGACCCTGCCCTAGCGGTCCGCC
>DASTON010000063.1:0-6863 GCA_035762525.1 Planctomycetota bacterium
CAACTTGAATTCTGTGGCGGATCTGGATCGGGTCCTGGCCGAAAAGAAGCGGCCGGTCGTCCTCTTCAAACACTCGACCCAATGCCCGGTGAGCTCCGCCGCGGACGATGAGTACCGTACGTTTGTCGACCGCAACCCCGAGGCGGCGGTCTTCGCGCACCTCGATCTACTGGCGCATCGGGACGTGTCGAATGCGATCGCGCGGCGGCTCGACGTGCGGCACGAGTCGCCCCAAGCGATTGTCTTGCGAGGGAGCCAGATCGTCGCGGTCCTCAACCACGACGAGATCACGGCGAATGCGTTGACGGCGCTTCTCGGCGGCTGATTACGGGTTTTTCTTACCCGTCCGGAGCTTGTTCCCTACTTCGCGAAGAACGCGAGGTGCCAGGCGTTTCGCTTCGCGGCGGAGAAAGGCGCGCACCGGCGCGGGGTCGCGCTTGGCCAGCTCTCTCAACGCCCACGACAGCGCCTTCACGACCATGTCGTCGCGATCGTCGATCAGGAGCGCGCCCACCGTCAGCGTCCGCGCCGGATCGCCGTCGCCCCCGTGGGTTCGCGAATTGAGCGGGACGGTGCTCACGAGCGCCGCGCGACGCCGCCACCGGTCGGGTGAGCCGGCCCACGAGCGAATCCACGCGTCGGTGACCTGTCCTTCCCTCCACGCCGGCCCGCTTAGATAGGTGGCGAATACGTCGACCGACACCCAGGAGTCGAGACCTTTGCCGAACCGCTCCAAGTCGCTTCCGCTCAAAGAGGCGAGCGCCGCGGGATGATGGCGGACGAGCTCGCAGGCGATGAAGTGGCGGGAGAGTCCTCCCCGCTTCCGAAGAGCGAGGGCCGCGGATACGACCTCGCGTCCAGACGTGGTTCGAAGCCGCTTGGAGAATGCGCGTCGCACGTTACGGAG
This sequence comes from Planctomycetota bacterium, assembly GCA_035762525.1. Taxonomy (GTDB): domain Bacteria; phylum Planctomycetota; class MHYJ01; order MHYJ01; family JACPRB01; genus DASRJF01. The sequence continues at coordinate 908 of DASTON010000063.1, forward strand.
GGGTCCAACCCGGTCATCGGCAAGAGCGATGATCGCGGCGTCAATCTCATCCGCAACCGGATTCACGTCGCGAGCTTCTTGTACCGGATCCGATGCGGCTGTTCGGCGCCCTGTCCGAGCTCCTGCCGCCGCTTCTCGGCATAGGATTGGTGGTTCCCCTCGAACCACCGCACCTTGCCCTCGCCCTCGAACGCGAGGATGTGGGTCGCGATGCGGTCGAGAAACCACCGGTCGTGGCTGATGACGACCGCGCATCCGTTGAAGGCCAGGAGCGCCTCCTCGAGAACGCGCAGCGTGTCGACGTCGAGGTCGTTCGTCGGCTCGTCGAGCAGGAGCAAGTTACCGCCCTTGCGGAGGACTTTCGCGAGAAGGACCCGGTTGCGCTCGCCTCCCGAGAGCGTCCCGACCTTTTTCTGCTGATCCGGGCCGCGGAATCCGAACCGGCTCACGTAGGCGCGGCCGTTGATCCGCCGCGTCCCGAACGGGATTTCTTCCTCGCCGCCGGTGACCTCCTCGAACGCGGTGCGGTCAGGCGAGAGCGTCTCGCGCGTCTGGTCGACGTACGCGAGCGAGACCGACGGTCCCAGCTCCAGCGTCCCGGCGTCGGGCTTCTCCGTCCCGACGATCATCCGGAAGAGCGTCGTCTTGCCGGCGCCGTTGGGGCCGATCACGCCGACGATTCCGCCCGCCGGCAGGGAGAGGTCGAGGCCGTCGATCAGGAGGTTGTCGCCGTACGCCTTGCGCAGGCCCGTGACCTCGAGCACCTTCGTGCCGAGCTTGGGCCCCGGAGGGATCTGGAGCTCGATTGTCTCCTCGTGGAGCTCCATCGCCTCCGCCGCGAGCCGGTCGTACGCGGTGATGCGCGCCTTGGGCTTGGCGACGCGCGCCCGCGGCGACATGCGGATCCACTCGAGCTCCCGCGCCAGCGTCTTCTGGCGCGCCTCGCGCGCCTTGCCCTCGAGCTCCAGCCGCCTCTGTTTCTGCTCCAGCCACGAGGAGTAATTCCCCTGCCACGGGATGCCGCGGCCGCGGTCGAGTTCCAGGATCCATCCCGCGACGTTGTCGAGGAAGAACCGGTCGTGAGTCACGGCGATGACCGTGCCGGGGAATTCCTGGAGAAACCGCTCGAGCCACGCGACGGACGCCGCGTCGAGGTGGTTCGTCGGCTCGTCGAGCAGCAGCAGGTCGCAGCCCGAGAGGATCGTCCGGCAGAGCGCGACGCGCCGGCGCTCGCCGCCGGACAGGTCGGCGACTTTCATCTCCCACGGCGGCAGCTCCATCGCGTCGGCGGCGATCTCGAGCTGGCGGCCGATCTCCCACCCCTTGGCGGCATCGATCTTCTCCTGGAGGGCCCCCATCTTGTCGAGGGCTTCCTGCATCGCGTCGCCGTCCAGTTCGCCCAGCTTTTCGCTCAGCTCCTCGTACCTCTTCACGTCCGCCATCCGGTCGGCCAGCCCTTCCTCGACGGATTCGCGCACCGTCCGGCCGGGATCGAGCTTGGGCTCCTGCGCGACGTACCCGATCTTCGCGCCGGGATGGTGGTGGAGCTTCCCGTCGAAGTCCTTGTCGACGCCCGCCATGATCCGCAGGAGCGTGGACTTGCCGGCGCCGTTCCCGCCGAGGACCCCGATCTTCGCGCCGTGATAGAAGGAGAGCGAGATGTCCTCGAGGACGACCTTGCGGTCGTGAACCTTCTTGAGGCCTTCCACCTGCATGATGAAATGGGCCATGGGGGGAGCGAGTGTAACAGGTGATTGACGATTGATGATTGACGATTGATTCGGATTCCTCAAACAAGCCGAACGATGAAGAAAATGGTCGGGTCAAGGGAGCGATAGCCGCAACTGCGTCCTTTGAGATGAGAGTAATCGTCTGTGTTTGTCCGGTTTGAGGATTCCTGTATCGTCAATCCTCAATCGTCAATCGGTGTGTTTGCGGCGCTGCTGCTCGACCCAATCCACGCCCGCCCGGGTTGCAGCGCAGGAGTGGCAGAGCCCCACATAAAGCGTGTCCGATATCAACCACTGCACCATGGGTTCCTTCTCGCAAAGGCCACACTTGTCCGGAACCTCCACTTCCACGGGCTCCGCAATGGGCGCGCCGCAGCGGGGACACTTGGTTGATCGTGCGTCTATGAGATCGCCCATCCAGACTCCGTCCGCCGCTGCGATGTCCCCTTTCCCCTCGAACATGTTTTTGAGTCCCCGCTTGGCCTCAATTTCCTTGTGATCGATAAACGTGCCGATAACGAATCCGATGCCGCACGTTTTGCAGCGCTCCAACAGCTTGAACCTCACGCCCTTCATTTCCGATCTCCGGAACCCGGAATCCTCGTTTGAGCACTCCTGAATCGTCAATCCTCAATCGTCAATCTTCAATGGTCGGTCAGACCTTTCGTAGCATCCATTTCCCCTTTCGGAACATATAGGCACTCGTCACCGCCATGAGCGTGTAGCACACCATGATCGCCCAGAACGCGCCGTTCGGGCCGACGTGGAACTTGTGCGCCAGCACCCACGCCAGCGGCAGTTCGACGATCCAGAAACAAAGGAGGTTGATCCAGGTGGGCGTCCACGTGTCGCCGGCGCCGTTGAACGCCTGGGAGAGCACCATGCCGAGCGCGTAGAAGACGAACCCGACGGAGACGATCCGGAGGCACGCGACGCCGATCGGGTGCACGTGGGGATCGCGCGAGAAGAACCCGACCAGCAGGTCCGCGAAGACGAAGAAGATCACGCCGACGATGCCGAGGAAGGCCATGTTCCAGCGGCTCGCCGTCCAGACCGCCTGGCGCGCGCGCTCGGGCTGCTGCGCCCCGAGATTCTGTCCCATGAGCGTGGCCGCCGCGTTGGCGAGCCCCCACGACGGCAGGAGCGCGAAGATCACCATGCGGATGGCGATCGTGTAGCCCGCGACGGCCGCGCTGCCGAATCCCGAGATGATGCGGACCAGGAAAACCCAGCTCGTCATGCCGATGAGCACCTGGATCATTCCGCTGCCCGACAGGCGCAGCATCTGGATCATCGTCGCGCCCTCTGCGACGAGATGGCGCCGCTCGATCCGGATCCGGCCGCCGGGGCGGCAGAGCCTCCAGAGCTGGTAGAGGACGCCCGTGCCTCGTCCGCACGCCGTGGCGATGGCCGCGCCTTCGACGCCGAACCCGAGTCCCAGGACGAGCGTCGGGCCCAGGATGATGTTGATCCCGTTCGCGAGCCAGAGGACGCGCATCGCGATGGCCGCGTCGCCCGCACCGCGGAAGATCGCGTTGACGAGGAAGATCAGCAGGATGATCGGCGCGCTGCCGAGCATGACGCGCGTGTAGGTGACGCCGTGCTCCAGGATCCACGGCGAGGCGCCCATCAAGCCGAGCAACGGCCGGGCGAGGAAGATCCCCGCAAGCGACATGGGGATGGCCGCCAGGACGGCGATGATGATCGCCTGCACGGCCGCGCGCGCCGCGGACTCGGGATCGCGTTCGCCGATGCGCCGCGCCACGACCGCGGTCGCGCCGATCGAGAGCCCGATCGCGACCGCGTAGATCAGCGTCAGCATCGACTCGGTCAGGCCCACGGTGGCGACCGCGTCGGCGCCGAGCCGCGACACGACGAAGACGTCGACGATGGCGAAGACGGACTCCATCACCATCTCGAGGACCATCGGGACGGCGAGGAGCAGGATCGCGCGGCCGAGCGGGCCGCGGGTGAAGTCCTGCTGCGACCCGTGGACCGCTTCTTTCAACGCGGACCACAGGCTCGACTGCTTGGAGGCGTCGGTGACGTTCAAGGCGCGGCGAGTATACCGGGCTTACTTCCTGGCCGCGATGTAGACGCAGGGGATGGTCAGCGAGATCTCGCCGGGCATGGCCGATTCGAGCGCCTGGAAAACTTGCGCGCGATCCCGCTCCGGGACGATGTCCTTCCATGCCGGAAGGAAGCCGAGGCGGATGAAATAGTGGTTAAAGAGCGCCGCGCCGTTCGCAAACCGCATCCGGAAGGAATCGGTCGCGCGATCGGAGACTTTGAAGCCCGCCATCTCGATTCGGGCGGCGATGGCGTCGGGAGTCGACCGGTGGGCGATGTGCTCCTCGAGCTTCGGGAGCGCCTCCTTCGGCAGCGCCCGCGCGAACTGGCCGTAGAACTCGCACATGTGACCGAAGGTGTTGCTGGTGACGGCCAGGGTTCCGGCCGGGCGCAGGACGCGAAAGCACTGCCGCAGGACGGCGTCGGGATCGGCGAAGTTGTTGATGCCGAGGTTTGACGTGATCAGGTCGACCGAATGATCCTCGAACGTCATGTGCGCGGCGTCGCCCTCGACGATCTCCACGTTCTTCAGGCCGTACGTTTTCGCCTTGGCGCGCGCCCGCTCCACGGCGCCGTGCCAGTTGTCGATTCCAACGAGTCGGGCGGCGGGCCCCAGGCGGCCGGCCAGTTCGAGAAGGGGGAAGCCGGTTCCGCATCCCACGTCGAGCACCGTCATGGCCGAGCCCATGGGGATCCGGTCGAGCATCATCGCGCCGAAGGGGGCGGACCAGAGCGGGAGCTCGTCGTACGCGTCCACGACGCGCGGGTCATTGAAGTCGAGGGGGGCGTCGAGGTAATTCACGGGAGCGCCATTCTCCTGAATCTGCGCGAATACGGCGATACAATCAGCGCCGTCGGCCAGGGCCTGGCGAAGGAGCATCCATGTCGAAGGATTGGACGCGACGGGAACTGCTCAAGTGGGCCTCCCTCGCCGGCGCGTTTCCGCTGCTCAATTCCTGCGCGGGACCCCCCGGGATCCTGGCGAATTCGAAATCGGCGGCCGACTCCATCCTCGGCAAGAGCTATCTGAAGAGGGGAATCGAAGCGCTCAGCGATTCAAGTCTTTGCGGTCCCCTATCCGGTCACGGCGGGGCCGCCGTGATCACCGCCTACTATTTCTGCCGGGAGAACGCCCTCGATGAGCGGACCGTCCGAAGGGTCCGCGCGAAGATCGATGAATTCATGCTCGGAGCCGGAGAGGCGTTCGACGTGAAGCGCGACCATGAAGGCCCGCCGGCTTCACCCGACCGGATCGCGGAGACGCTGGCGGAAAGCGTTTCGAGCCTGCGGGCCGGAGGCCATGACGCGATCTTCGCTTCGCTCGCGTTGAAGGCGCTGCGCGAACTTCCCGAGCTGGCCACGGAACCCGTGGTCGACGGGTTGTGCCGGATGCTGCGGAACTTCGCCGCCGCGTTTCCCATCCAGACCTCCCCCTACGACTTGGACCATCCCCTGGACCCCTATCGAATCACCTTGGACATCGTCCGGGCGACGTCCCTCGCGATCCTTCGCCAGCCTCCCGGCATGCGGATGTCGAGCGTTCTCCATTGGGTGACGCACGCCGATGCCCTGGTGACGCTCTCCGAGCTGGGATACGACGAGGTGGCGAAGCTCGGCCACAAGGCGCACCAGCAGGCGATCAATCATCCCGGCGCGATTTCGAAGTCCTTGGGAGAGGATTGGTCGACCGGGCCGCGCTGGTTCAAGTCGGGCTATTGGGAAAGCACGGAGCCCCGGGGCGGGTTCTGGGGCGCCGGCCATGCGTTCAAGTTCCCGTACAGCATCCTCAAGCTGGCGAACCGGCTCCAGGGTCCCGACGAGAAGACGAACGGACTTGAGAGGGTTTCCTGGCTCCTTCAAAGCCGCGGTTAGCCTGAGGGGCCGGGGCGAATGCTGCGCGTGTCGAAGTACGCCCTCGTGGACGATTTTAGAACTGCCATCCTAGAATCGACCCGCCGTCCGACAACCGCTTCCTCGACGTGAGCCCCGGAGCTATTCCGGGCCTTTGGGTTTGCGACGGGTCAACCCCTTCTGGCTACACTACTTCTTTCCGTCTCTTGGACAGTTGGCAATTGATTGCCCTTTGGTCCCGAGTTAAGTGAGCCAATTGATGCCCCGCCGGAAAAGGTGGATCCTCATGGCGATTGGGGGCGCTG
>DASTON010000064.1:0-2145 GCA_035762525.1 Planctomycetota bacterium
AACTGCTTCCCGTACTTCGCGGCGGCCATGGCCGCCTTCGCGAGCGACGTCTCGTGCTCGTAGGTGTTCGCGGCCTGCCCCGGGTCGAGCGCGCCCTTCATGTAGTCAAGCAGCGCCTCTTTGATCTTTCCCTCGGCGAGATAGAGGTCGCCGCGGGCGACGATCGCGCCCAGGTACACGCGCGGGTTAGAAACGCGCTTCTCCCTGATCTCGGTCAGCAGGCTCTCGACCTTCGTCTTGAGATCCGCGGTCCGGCCGAGCGCGCTCAGGCACCGGAGCGTTCCCAGCGATACCTCTTCCCACAGCTCGCGGTCGCCGCTGAGCCGGGAGTACATGGTGAGCGCGTCCGCGTGCCTCTTGCTCGCCTCCAGCACGTCGGCGCGGAGGAGGTCGGCGTCGCGCTGCAGGTCCGCGTAGCGGCGGTCGGACCGGATCACGTCGTCGAGCTCCTTGATGGTCGCGTCCAGGAGCGCCGTGTCGCGCGGCTGCTTCATCTTCGCGGCGGCGTATTGCATCAGGAACGAGTCGCGCAGGAAGAACGTGTCGGGCTTCTCCTTGCGGAGCTCGCGCGCGGTGGCCACGACGGCTTGCGCGTCGCCGGCCATCTTGTGCGCCTCGAGGATGTACCGCCGGCAGAAATCGCGGATCGGGTGGTTCGGGCTGTTCGACTTCTTGATGAGGTCGATCGCCTTTTCGAACTGCCGGACCGCCTCCTTGCTGTCCCCCTTGTGGAGCGCGTTGAGGCCGTGCGAGTACTCGTAGGGGATGAGCGTGTTCTCGGTGTCGAACTCGATGTCCTTCACGTCCCGGGCGTTGTCTTCCTGCTCGCCGCCGACGGTCCCCAGGCGGTACTTGATCTGGACGAAGTTGATGTTGATGACGCTCCCCTCCGTCGGGGCGCGCTCGCCTTTCCAGATGATCTTGTCCATGATGACGCGGTCCTGCGCGGCGGCGGAGAGGCCGGCCGAGGCCAGGACGGCGAAGGCGACAATCGATCTGAGGGCGTTCATGCGAGGGCTCATTATAGAGGGCCGCATTCAATCATCAAGGGTTGTAACGAGTCGGACGCCCCGCGGTTCAGATCGATAGAATAATCGACTCATGCGCCAGGCCTTCCTGATTGTCGTGGCGATCGCCGGCTCGTGCGCGCCTCAAACCCGCCCCCCGGATCTCGGATTCCGACCTTGCGCGATCATCGTGCATTCCACGTCGGGCCTGGATCTTCACGAAGCCAAGACCGCCATGCGGAGGCTGGGATTGGCCGTCCATGTCCTGATCGATCGCGACGGCACGGTCCACCCGCTCATTCCTTTCGAGGGACCCGCCCGCGCCGCCCGCGGCATGGACGAGATCGCCCTGCACGTGTCCGTCGTCGGCGGCGTGGGCGCCGAACTCCTCTCCGAGCCCGCGCTCCTCGACAGCGCCGCGCGCCTGATCCGCTCCCTCGCGGAACGCCATGCCATCCCGCGATCGAATGACGACGTCATTTCGGGCCGGGGGATCTTCTCGCACCAGCAGGTGAAGTACCGGTTCGGCGGCCTGAGGCGGGGGGAAGAAAAAGGCCGCATGGAGCCCGGCGAGGACTTCATGAAGGCCCTGTTGAACCGCGTCGGCGGAACGTACGTGGAAGAGAAGCACTGGGCCGATCGCTCAAAAGACGGCTGGGTGTGCGTGTGGGAAGGGGGAAACCTCGGTGTCCGGGGAGAGCTGACGAAAGGGCGCGGCCTGACGCGCGCGCCGGCGCCGCCGGAGCCCCCCCTCGAGATGGCCGAAGAGCGACGGCTGCGTTACGTCGATCGCGGCCCGATGAAGGAAGTGCGCGGCGTGGTCCTCCATTTCACGGCCACGAAGACGTGGAAGGAAGCCGTCGACACCTTCGAGCGCCGCCGCCTGGGGCCCTCGATCATCGTCGAAACGGACGGCCGCGCGTGGCAGGTCGTGGATCGACTGGAGGACAAGGTGGCGGCGGCCGCCGGCACGAACGATCACTGCATCCAGATCGAGATCGTGGGCGAGAACGAAGATGCGCTCCTGGCGAACGAAGTCCAATTGAAGGGCGTCGTTTCCGTCGTGCGCTCGCTCGGCCGGCGGATTCCCTTGAACAACCGCGATATCGACTCGCTCCGCGGCGTCTTCTCGCACGGC
>DASTON010000065.1:0-8047 GCA_035762525.1 Planctomycetota bacterium
GACCCCGGCGGCGCATTCTTCGTGAATCGGCCCTCCCCCGCGAATTTCCCGCGCGCAACGAGTTCGAATCGCGTCAGGATTCCATCGCGGAATTCCACGGTGGCGGCCATACCGGCTACGAATGACCGGTCCCCGTCCCCGGACTCGAGCTTCACGCGTCCGCCCTTCATTCCCAGCGCCAGCTCCTTCACTTCGGCGGGCGCCCACATCGGCGGTTCGCCGCGCGTGTTGTCGATCAGGTGATACCGCGCGATCCGCTTCGCGAGCCGCTCCGGGAACCGGCCCGCGGCGAGAGCGTCGATCTCGTCCTTCAGGATCCACAGGTGGTCGCGTCCCGTCGAGACGCGAAGCGGCTTGATCATCTCGTCGTCCGTCGGCGGCCAGTCGGCCTCCAGGATCTTCGAGTAGACGTCGACGACGACCGCCCCCTCGGGAAGCGAGCGCTGGAATCGCGGGTCGCGCGCCGCGTCGAGCGCGTCCGCCGTCCCGGGCTTGAAGTCCTTGAGCGCCCGTTCGAGATACTCACGCATCCGCGGCACGTTTCGGTTGTTCCAGCCGCGGAGCAGCGTTCCGTCCGGCGCAAAGGCGTAGAAACCCTGTGTCGAGCGCACGCCCGGCTCGAAGGGCTGACGCTGCGACACGACCTTCTTGTAGAACTCGCCCGCCGCGTCTTTCGCGCGGTCGAGGTACCAGCAGTCGACGGCCGCGGCGACGAATTTCGTCCGGAGCAGCTCGATCACGCGGTCGTCGGCGAACGTGGACGCACGGTCCCAGACGCCGTTGTTTCAGGTGCAGCCGAGCGGGTGGCCGTTCATCGACCAGAGGAAGACCGGCTTGCCCTCCTTGGAGGCCAGGACCCGCGCCTCGAGGAGATCGGTCTTCCAGGGAATCGTCAGCCACTTCTCGCCGGCGGGCGGGACGATTTGGGCGAGAAGATCCTTGAGATCGGGAGCTTCCTGGAACAGGAGCGGGAGGGCGAGGACGATCCATCTCATGGTCACCTCGAGTAAACCGTCTCGCCCCCGATCACGGTTTGCAGGACTCGGAGCTTCTGGAGTTCCGCGTCCGGCGTCTTCAGGAGGTCGCCCGATAATATGACGAAATCGGCATATTTCCCCGGCGCCAGCGTCCCGCGCACGTTTTCCTCGAAAGCGGCGTACGCGGCGTCGAGGGTCAGCAGCTTCAGGGCCTCCTCGCGGGTGAGCTTCTGGTCCGGCTGCCATCCTCCCGCGGGCTTCCCCTCGAGATCCTGCCGCGTCACCGCCGCGATGAATCCGAGGAGCGGGTTCTCGTCCTCGACCGGGAAGTCGCTGCCGCCGGCGAGCCTCGCCCCCGAGTCGAGGAGCCGCCGCCACGCGTAACAGCCCTTCGCGCGCTCCTTGCCGACGCGGTCCTCCGCCCAGCGCATGTCGCTGGTGCAATGCGTCGGCTGCATCGACGCGATGACGCCGAGCTTCGCGAAGCGCGGGATGTCCGCGAGGTGGATGCACTGGGCGTGCTCGATCCGGAATCGCGCCTCCTTGGCGCCGGCCGCCTCGAACGCGTCGAGCACTTCGCGATTCGCCCGGTCGCCGATCGCGTGGACGCACACCTGCCACCCGTGCTTCGCGGCCGCCGCGGCGACTTCCTTCAGGTGGGCGACGTCGCCGACGCGCAGACCGACATTGGGCTCGCCCTTGTCGTTCACCGGCTTGTCGCTGTACGGCTCGAGGAGGAGCGCGCCGCGAGATCCCATCGCGCCGTCCTGGTAGAGCTTCACGGCGCGCACGGTGACGCGCTCGCCCACTTCGGGCTTGCGCGTCGCCAGCGTCTCCGCGAGGCGCGAAGAATCGCTGAGCGCGAGGTAGAGCCGGATCTTCAGCTTCCCCGCCCCGGCGAGACGCTTGTACGCGTCGACCTCCTCGGTCGAGACGCCCATGTCGTGGACTCCGACGAGTCCGACCTTCAGGCACGCTTCCTGGGCCTCGAGCGCGCTCGTCTCGGGCGGGACGGCGCGGGGCGGGATCGCGAGCTTGAAGAGGTCCGTCGCGTTGTCCACGAAGATCCCGGTGGCGTCGCCGTTCGCGTCGCGCAGGATGTCGCCTCCCGGCGGGTCGGGCGTGTCGCGCGTGATGCGCGCAAGCTCCATCGCCTTGCGGTTGGCGAGCGCGGCGTGGCCGTCGACGCGCGAGAGGAGGACGGGGACGTCGGGAACCGCCTCCGAGAGCTTGTGATGCGTGGGAAACTCTTTCATCCCCCAAGACGCCTGGTCCCAGCGGCCGCCGAGGATCCACTCGCGCGGCGCCGCCCTGGCCGCGCGCTCCTTCGCAAGCGCGACGAGCTCGTCGAACGATTTGGTTGCGCGGGCGTCGAGCTGGCGCTTGAACCGGCCGAGTCCGCCGAAGTGGGCGTGCGCGTCGATGAAGCCGGGATACATGTAGGCGCCCTTGAGGTCGATGATCTCGGTCTTCGGCCCCTTGAACGCCGTCAGGACCACGCCTGTAGCGATGGAGAGGATCCGGCCATTCTTCACGGCGATCGTGTCAAAGCTTGGCGTGGAGGGATCGCCGGAGTAGCCCTTGGCGTTGATGAAGATGCGGTCGGCGGGTTCGCCTTTTGGAGCGGACTCCTGCGGGAGGATCATGATCGCGAGGATGGCGGTGAAACGAATCCCCGTCAATTCATCACCGGTATTGCTGGAGGTGTTCCTTAGACATCATGTAGTCGCCAAACAGCGAGTCATGAGGGGCGGTGCGATGGCAGCCCAGGCAGGACTCGATTTGACCGGAGCTCGTGACAGTCTTGCCATCCCCGTTGACTGTGGCATAGACCCACTTCCCTTCCAGTTTCAGCATGATGAATAGGGACGATCTGGCCCCGGTCTTGAAGTAGCGATGCGCCTTGCCGGATTCCGCGAACTCGATTTGGTAGCTCTCACCTTTTCTGACCTCCACGGGTTCCCACGCCTCCTTCACGATGACCTGTCCATCAGGCTGCGGTTGGACGCGTCCATGGTTATAGGCGTCATGATCGCGCGCGTAGAGGTAGTAGAGCTTGCGTCCGTGAGTGACGTCATCTCCGCTCCGGCTGCGGTCGAGCTCGGCGATCGGCGCCCTGCAATCGGTTGGCGACCAATGAGTCCAATCGATCAATTTCTCGTAGCCCACGTACCTACGTGCAATTTCCAACAGCTCACGACTGAGAGGCGTGTTCTGATCGACCGCTTCCGTCGCGGAAACCGGGGCGGGCTTCTTCGCTTCGGGCGCCGGGCCCTGGCTGCACGAGGCAAGGAGCAGAATTCCCGCTGACGCAAGGGGTCGCATCGATCCGATTCTACACCTTCTTCGCTGCGATCCCGGCCAACTTGATGTGCCAGATTGGAACATCAAGTTCATCGTATCTTCAGGTCCATTTCCTGACCGCGGCCGGCTCCATCGCTTGGTTCCACTGAACCTTCGCAACGTTCAACCCGGGCAATACTTGCGGCATCAGGGTTCTTACCTGCACACCGTCATGAGGACTCGATGACGCCTGGGAGGACTTGAGGAGACCTACATGCCAGCCCGCAACAGTCTGGTTTCATTGGATGGCATCGATCGGCGAATCCACACGGTCCATGGACAACGCGTCATGTTGGAACGCGATCTGGCGCGCCTGTACGGAGTAACGACGTTCAATTTGAACAAAGCGGTGGGCCGCAATCTCGAGCGGTTTCCTGGCGACTTTTCTTTCGTCGTTCCATGGAAGGACCTGGGAAACTTGATATTCCAAACTGGAATATCAAGTTCTCACGGGGGCAGCAGGAAACCTGTGCGCGTTTTCACTGAACATGGCGTTGCCGTGCTCTCCAGCGTCCTGCGAAGCCCGAGGGCGATTCAAGCCAACATCGCCATTATGAGGGCTTTTTCGCGCTTCAGAAAAATGCTTGCCGCTCACGAGCTTCTGGCAGGGCGACTACTGGAGATGGAGAAGAACTGCGACGCAAGGTTCAAACACGTGTCGGAAGTACTCCGGCTTTTGGTGACACCCCCGGAGGGTCCCCCGAAAGAGCGCATCGGATTCCGTACAGCGAAGGCTCGCTCCAAAATCCAGGCTGTCCGAGGCCGCCTTTCCCGCTGATCGAATCTCCTACTTCCTGACGGCGGCGAGCTTCTTCGCCTCCGCCTCCGTCGGCGCCTGCGCGCGGCCGCCCAGGTGCTTCGCCAGGAATCCCTCGGCCGACGCGTAGTACGCCATCCGGTTGTCCGGCTGCGCGAAACCGTGGCCCTCGTCGGGGAAGAGCAGGTACTCGACGTCCTTGCCCTTCTTCCGCACCGCGGCCACGATCGCTTCGCTCTCCGACTGCTTCACGCGCGGATCGTTCGCGCCCTGCGCGACGAGCAGCGGGATGCGGATCTCGTCGACCTTCGAGAGGGGCGACCGCGCGTGGAGGAAGGCCTCGTCCTTCTCGAGGCTGCCCACGCGGCGGTTGAACACCGCGATGAACGGCTTCCAGTACGGCGGGATGTTCTTGATCAGCGTGACGATGCTCGAAGGGCCCACGATGTCGACCGCGCACGCGAAGACGTCCGGCGTGAACGCCGCGCCCACGAGCGCCGAATAGCCGCCGTAGCTGCCGCCGTAGATCGCGACGCGCTTGGGATCCGCGACTCCCCCGTCGATCGCCCACTTGACGGCGTCGATGAGGTCGTCGTGCATCTTGCCGCCCCACTCGCGGTCGCCGGCGTTGACGTGCTTCTTCCCGTATCCGGTCGAGCCGCGGAAGTTGACCTGGAGGACGGCGTAGCCGCGGTTGGCGAGCCACTGCACCTCGTTGTTGAGACCCCACGAGTCGCGCGCCCACGGCCCGCCGTGCACGTTGAGGACCAGCGGCAACCGGCCCTCGGGCGCGCCCGCCGGCGTCGTGAGATAACCCTCGAGCTTCAACCCGTCCCGAGCCGGGAACGAGACCGGCTTCATCTTCGAGAGCGTGAACTTCTCCAGCTTGGGCCGGTTCGTGAACAGGAACTCCGCCTTCCTGGCCTCGCGATTCCACGAGAAGTACTGCACCGGCGCGTCGTCGACGACGAACGCCACGATCCACGTCTTGTCCTCGTCGTCGCGGCTCGTCACGCTGAAATCGCCGTCCTTCACTTTCCGGAGCGCCGCGAAATCGGCCTCGATCGCGGGATCGATCGACTTCCAGTCGTTCCGCGCGCGCCGGAACTGGACCGCCTCGAGCTTGGCGGTCTTGGGGTTCGTCATTACGGCGCCCGCGTCGTAGCGCGGATCCTCGGCGATCACGCGCGTGGCGCCCGTCGCGACGTCCGCCTCGATGAGCCGTCCCGTCTCCGCGTCGAGCGAGGAGATCAGGCGGAGCGTCTTGCCGTCGCCGCTGAACCCGGCGATGCTGCCGAACGAGTCGTCCGGGGACCAGCGCTGGAATTCCCTCCACGGGGCGTCGACCGCGTCCCGGACCCGGATGACCGCGCCCCCGTCGGGGGCCATGCACTCGCAGGCGCGGACGCGAAGCTCCTCGTCGGCCGTCCAGCCGATGACGTCGCCGGGATTCTCCGTGTCGAGCGCCAGGGCGCCGGTCGCGAGGTCGAGCCGGTGGACGTCGTGCAGCTGCGGATTGCGCTTGTTGAGGCCGACCAGCACCGCGCCGGGGACGCGCGGCGACGCGGCCACGACCTGGGCCTGGACCTTGTCGAACGGCGTCAGGTCGCGGGTCTTCTTGGTCGCGAGGGACGCCTGGTACAGGCGCCAGTTCTCGTCGCCGCCGGTGTCCTGGAGGAAGAGGACGTGATCGGAGTCCTGCTGCCAGAAGTACGTGCGGATGCCCCGCTTCCGGTCGGAGGTCACGGGCCGGTCGTCCGTCGCGCCGAACGTGCGGACCCAGACGTTGAGGACTCCCTCGTCGGGCGCCAGCCAGGCGAGCTTCTTGCCGTCGGGCGAAATCTGCGGGTTGGCGCGCTCCGGATTGCCGAACAGCGCCTCGCGCGGGATGAGGTCGACGGCGCGGGGGGCCTGCTGTTGGAAACAAGGGGCGGCCAGGACGGCGACGGCGGCGAATAGACGCATCATCGGGCGCTCCGGTGTTGGATTCAGAAAGACGTACGCACCACCCCGCGAGAGTGTTGAAGTTTAGCGGCGCCAGCGTCAACCTCCAAGCACCAAGGCCGTGAGAGAAACCTAATTGAACTCTCATGGGCCGTTGCGGTTCGCGGGATAGCGTCCCATCGTGGCTTCGGAGAACTCCCCATCCCAAAGGAGGCGCACGATGTACCACAAGGCACGGATCCTGATGTCCGCCCTCGCGACGGGGGCGCTGCTCACCGGATGTCCGGCGGACGACTCGTCTTCCTCGTCCGCGACGGATCCCCAAATCCTGCTGGCCCCCGCCCCGCCGGAATTTCCCGGCGCCGATGCCTTCGTGGCGGAGATCGACAACCCCTACCTCAACTACGCGCGAGGCCGGGTGTTCACGTACGAGAGCGAATCGGATGAAGGCGTGGAGACGATCGTCATCGAAGTGACGCACGACACGAAGACGATTCTCGGCGTCGACACGACCGTCGTTCGCGACCAGGTCTTCCTCAACGGCGACCTCATCGAGGACACGTTCGACTGGTTCGCGCAGGACCAGGACGGAAACGTGTGGTACTTCGGCGAGGACACCGTCGAGTTCGAGAACGGCGAGCCCGTGAGCACGGAGGGTTCGTGGGAAGCGGGCGTCGACGGCGCCCTGCCCGGGATCATCATGCTGGCCGCTCCCATCGTCGGCATGAAGTACCGGCAGGAATTCGCCCTCGGCGTGGCCGAGGACATGGCGCAGGTCAAGAGCCTGAAGGCGGAGGTCGACATCCTTTTCGGCGAGTTCGACGGCTGCCTCGAGACCAAGGAGTGGACGCCGCTCAGCCCCGGGGGGAGTGAGCGGAAGCTGTACGCGGCCGGCACCGGTCTCGTCCTGGAGCTTTCCACCAAGGGAAACGGAAACCAGCGGCGGACCGAATTGATCTCGATCGAGGACTGATCGCCGCGGGCTACTCCGCCCACGGCGGATCGGGAGGCGGGACCGGCATGACCGGCTTCCCGTCCGGGCCGGGGAATGCTCCCGACGTGCCGCAAGGAAGGCACGCCACCCACTCTCCCCGCATGAGCTGATCGACCTTGTAGAGGGGCCGATCCTTCTGGACGCACTCACAACGGAAGCAGCGGACGGGTTGCCGGGCGCGGAGGGGGGAGTGTTCGCCGGCCAGCAGGGCGCGCATGAACATAGAGTCTCCTTTCGTAAGGGCTATTGCGAAAGGAGGTCTGCGCGTTATCTCTGCTGCGCTCCTTAAAGGGTCACGTCCCGACGAACTCGAACATGGTAGGCCTGTATCGAGACGTCGTCAACTTGAAGTGGTTCGACTCGGCGCTCGAGGGAATACTTGTACTGAGCGTGGCAGCCTTGGACTTTCAAGTACGGTTCGACTCGTCGCTACGCTCCTCGCTCACCGTACTTCTCCTCGGCGTCAAGGCGCTGCCGAGTCGAAGTACCCCCGGGCCGGTTCGAACGGCCAGCCTGCGGTTTAGGAAACCGCCGCTCTATCCAATTGAGCTACGGGGGCCCGTGCTCGCCTCCGCTCGCACAGCTTCGAGCTCAGAGCTTCCAGCTGGGCGCGCGGCGGAATTATAGCGCCAGCTGGTTTGCTCCGGAATGAGCCGTGCGCCCTGTCGATCGCTCGAAGCTCGATGCTGGAAGCTCGAAGCTATTTCGGCAGGCCGGGGTCGCCGTCGGGCTCGCGCATCTTGAACTTCTTCGAGTCCTCCGGACTGAGCACGACGATGGGCGCCGGAGCCTCGGGCTTTGGAGCGGCCTCCGACGGGACGATGCCGAAGATCTTCTCCTTCTCCGGCTTCGGCGAGAATCCCTTCCGAACCATCTGGCCCCACTTGACCTCGCGGCGCATGAAAACCTGCCAGATCCCCTTCAAGCGCCACCACACCGTCAGCTGGCGGTAGCCGAAGTTCTCCGCGATCGAGTACCACGACAGCCGCAGGATGTCGCGCAGGCGCGGATACTTGCCGTACGACACCTCCT
>DASTON010000066.1:0-6918 GCA_035762525.1 Planctomycetota bacterium
GAGGAGAAGCTCGCGAAGGCGGAGACGGTCCAGGCGACGTTCCGGAGCACGTTCGAGCAGCAGAGGAAGAACGGGGAGAAAGTCTCCGACGTCCTGACCGGAACGATCCTGCTGGAGAAAGGAAACAAGGCGCGGCTCGAAGTCGAGGGCAAGCTCGCCGAGCCCCTGGCGGCGACCGTCGTCTCCGACGGCAAGACGACCGCGCTCGTCGACAAGGACGCGCCCAATCCGCCCCCGTCGGCCGTCTCCCCCCGCCTGAACAAGGACACGACGCTGTTCCTGGCCCGGCTCGGCGGCGTGACCGCCGTGATGGAGGCGCAGAAAAACCTGATCCTCGCCGAAGCGGAGCGGCAGCTGGAGGGGTCGGGCCGCAAGCCCGGATCCCGCGAAAGCGATCCGGCGAAAGCGATGCGCCTCGGCGCGTTCAAGACGGGTCCGGCCACGAAGATCGACGGCCGGGACGCGGGGGCGATCCAGTTCGAGATCGAAGAAGTCGGGAAAACCGGCAAGGCGCAGGTCACGCTGTGGTTCGACAACGAGACGCTCCTGCCGATCCGCCGCCGCGTCTTCGACGAACTCAAGGGCATCCTCATCGAGGAGACGTTCACGACGTTCACGCTCGACGCCAAGATCGACCCCGCGAAGTTCGAACTGCCGAAGGAGACCAAATGAAACTGCTCGCCCTGTTCGCGGCGATCCTGCTCCCGCCGCAGGAAAAGAACGAGGCGGAGGAGCTCTACAAGAAGATGGAAGAGAAGATCGTCAACGCGAAGACCTTCCAAGTGAAATGCAGGGGCAAGCTGGCTTCCGGGAACGTCGACTTGATCGGCAGGGACACGCTCTGGTCCGGTCAACTCATCGTGGATGAGGAGAATCGCATCCGGCTCGACATGGAGGAGGAGACCCGGCCGATCTTCGATGGGAAAACGGTGAAGTCCTTTACTTCCAACGGTTCCAAGGCCGTTTTCGTGAAGGCCACGACCGAACGGAAGGAGGTCCGGTTCGACACCCCCCCGACCGTGGGCCGCTTGATCCGCGCCCGCTTCGCCCGCTTTGGATTCCGGAGCGCGATCGGTTCTTCGGAGACGGAAGCGAATGCCAAGGAGGATCCCGGCTCCGAGTTTCCGGCTTCCGACTTCAAACTGGGCCGAAAAGAGACGGTCAGGGATCGGGAGTGCCAGGCCGTCGAATACACCCTTACGAGGAAAGACAAGCGGACTTCTTCAGTCACGGTTTGGATCGATGTCGCCACCTTCGAGCCCCTGAAGCGAATGACCATCACTGTAAACTCCGGATCCGGCGAGACCTGCGCCGAATTCAAGTTCGACGAGAAGATCGACGCCGCGAAGTTCGAAGTGCCCAAGGAGACCAGGTGAAACTGCTCGCCCTGCTCGCGGCGATCCTGCTCCCGCCGCAGGAAAAGAACGAGGCGGAGGCGCTCTTCAAGAAGATGGAAGAGAAGCTCGCCAAGGCGACGTCGATCACCGCGAAGGTGAAGGGCAGCATCGAGCAGAAAATGTTGACGCTGGAAGTTGAGGCGGAGATCCACCTGGCGGAAGGGAATCGGGCGCGGGGTGCGTTCACGTTGACCTCCGACGCCCAGACCTTGACCTCCGGGGTCGTTTCGGACGGCAAGACGACCCATGTGACGCCGACCCAGGGTCCGGCGCAGACTTTCGCCACCCTCGACAAGCTCGGCCCCCTGCTTGCCGGCACCTACGGCCGGGGCGGCGTCGTGACGACGATCGGCATGCTCAACAACTCGAGAGTGGGGCCGGCCGACCTCGATTCGAAGGCCCCGGTGAAGGACTTCAAGATGGGCGCCAAGGAAAAGGTCGGCGACCGCGACACCCAGGCGGTCGAGTTCAAGCTGACCCTCGGGAAAGAGGCGGACATCGAAGTGACCGTCTGGATCGACCTCGCGACGCATCTGCCGGTCAAGCGCACCATGAAGTCGACGAAAAACACGATCCAGGAGACCACGGTCGACGTGAAGCTCGACGAGAAAATCGACCCCGCGAAGTTCGAACTTCCGAAACCCGCCAAGTAGCGGAACTCCCTTCAACGGTCATCGCTCAACTGTCATCGCTCTGTAAACGGCATTGCATTCCCCAAGGGTTGCGGCTATCTTTCGCGCTCCCCCATGGCAGAAAAACCGATCCGCAACATCGGGATCATCGCCCACATCGACGCCGGCAAGACGTCGACGAGCGAGCGCATCCTCTTCTTCACCGGCAAGACCTACAAGATCGGCGAGGTCCACGACGGCAAGGCCACCCTCGACTGGATGGAGCAGGAGCGCGAGCGCGGGATCACGATCACCGCCGCGGCCACCACCGTCGAGTGGCGCAATCACCGGATCAACCTGATCGACACCCCCGGCCACGTCGACTTCACCGTCGAGGTGGAGCGGTCGCTCCGCGTCCTCGACGGCGCCGTCGCCCTCTTCTGCGGGGTCGGGGGCGTCGAGCCCCAGTCCGCCAGCGTCTGGCGGCAGGCGGCGAAGTACGAGGTGCCCGTCATCGCGTTCGTGAACAAGATGGACCGCAGCGGCGCGGACTTCCACGAGGTCGTCCGCCGCATCACGGTAGAGCTCGGCGCGAACGCCGTGCCCGTCGTTCTCCCCGTGGGCCAGGCGGACAAGTTCGCCGGCCTCATCGACCTCGTCGAGAACAAGGAAATCGTCTTCGAGGAAAAAGCGGGCCGCATCCACTTCGAAACGCGCGAGATCCCGGCCGAGCTCGTCGCCGAGGCCCACACGTGGCGCAAGAACCTGATCGAGAAGGTCTCGGAGTCGGATGAGTCGCTGCTCGAGAAGTTCGTTTCGGGCGAGGAGCCGAAGCCCGCGGAGATCCGGGCCGTCCTCCGCAAGGGCTGCATCAGCCGCTCGATCGTCCCCGTCCTCTGCGGGTCGGCCGTGCGCAACATCGGGATCCAGATGCTCCTCGACGGGGTCGTCGACTATCTCCCCGCGCCCGAGGTCAAGGAAGACGGCAAGCTCGCGGCCCTCGCGTTCAAGGTCATGAGCGACCGCCACTCGAAGATGGTCTTCGTGCGCGTCTACTCCGGCACGCTCCAGGCCGGCACCTACGTCTTGAATTCGACGCACGACCGGCGCGAGCGGATCGGCCGCCTGCTCGAGATGCACGCGAACACCGCGCACGTGCGCGAGTCGCTCTCGGCGGGCGAGATCGGCGCCGTCATCGGCCTCGACCACACGCTGACGGGCGACACCCTGTGCGACCCCGACCACCCGGTGAAGCTCGAGTCGATCGAGTTCCCCGCGCCGGTCATCTCGGTGAGCATCACCCCGCAATCCCGCACCGACCGCGACCGCCTCTCCTACGCCCTCAACAAGCTCGCGGAGGAGGACCCGACGTTCCTCGTCTCGGTCGACCACGAGTCGGCGGAGACGATCATGTCGGGCATGGGCGAGCTGCACCTCGAGATCCTCGTCGACCGCATCAAGCGCGAATACGGCGTTTCGGCGACGGTCGGCCGCCCGCAGGTCGCGTACCGCGAGACCGCGCAGGCGACCGCGGAGATCGATCACAAGCTCGTCAAGCAGACGGGCGGACGCGGCGACTTCGCCCGCGTGAAGCTCCTCGTCGAGCCGCTGCCCCACGGGTCGGGATTCGAGTTCGAGAACGACGTCAAGGGGGGAAACGTCCCGAAGGAATACGTGCCCGCGGTGGAGAAGGGCGTCATCGACGCCATGAAGAAAGGCGTCTTCGCGGCGTTCCCGATCGTCGACCTGCGGGTGACGCTGACGGACGGCGACTATCACGAGGTCGACTCGAACGAGCGCGCCTTCTTTCTCGCCGCCTCGATGGGCTTCAAGGAGGCGTTCCGCAAGGCGAGCCCGATCCTCCTCGAGCCGGTGATGCTCGTGACGATCATCACGCCCATGGACTACCTGGGCTCGGTGAACGGCGACCTCGCGGCCCGGCGGGGGCGCATCGAGAAGATGGAGCAGAAGGGGAACAACCAGGAAATCGAGGCGTTCGTCCCGCTCGCGGAAGTCTTCGGCTACGCGACGCAGCTGCGGACGCTCTCGCGCGGCACCGCCACGTTCACCATGAGTTTTGATCACTACGAGCCGGTGCCGTTCGGCGCGACGGAAAAGATCGTCGAGGCGAGAAAAGCGATCCTGGAAGGGCGCCGGGGCTAGCTGACGTTTGCCGTCTGCCGTTTGCCGTTACGTTGACCGTTTACTGTCAGCCGTTTCTGAACGGTGAACGTGACGCCGAACGGCGAACGGCGAACGTAACGGTAAACGGCGAACGGTGAACGTCTCTAGTAGCTAACCCAGTTTCGAGCCGACGAAAAGTCCCGCCGCGACCGCCAGGCCCATCCCCGCCACCACCGGCAGCAGGCGTTTCCCGAACCCCGACCCCGCGATCGTCCACGCGATCACGGCCTTGACCAGCGTGTTGGATCCACAGGCGACCAGGATCGCGAGCGACGCCGTGCCGAGCTCGAGCCCGCCGCGCGCGAGCCTGGCTGCCGACAGGGACACGGCATCCACGTCCGTCGTCCCCGCGAGCGCTCCCGTCGCGACGAGGCCACCTCCTCCCCACGCGTTGACCGCGAGCTTCGACAGGACGAGGACGAGCGTGAAAAGGGCGCCGAATTTCACGGCGGGGCCCAGCTCGAAGGGGTTCTTGAGCTGGACCGGAGCCTCGTCGGGCCGCGGCGCCCGCGATCGGCGGTAGAGAATCGCCGACGCCAGCGCGCCCGCGACCGCCGCGGCGCCGAGGGGGAGGGCGAGCCTCCGCGCGAGGTCGGGATGGACGAACGCCACCGCGGCGATCACCCTTGGGCACATCACCGTCCACGCGAGGACGATCCCCGCCGCGCAGGCGTCCGCGATGGAGGGCGTCTCCTTCGCCTTGCCGGAGAGGGAGAGCGTCACCGCCGTGGACGAGACGAGCCCGCCCAGCAGGCCCGTCATCGCCAACCCTTTCCCGGGGCCGAGGATCCTGAAGGCGACGTAGCCCGCGAATCCGATCCCCGCGATGAGGGTGATCATCAGCCCGATGTGGAAGGGATTCAGGACCTCGAGGGGATCCCACGTCCGGTCGGGCAGGAGCGGGAGGATGATCACGGCCACGACGAGGAATTTCACGGTCGCGTACAGGTCGTCCTTCGAGATGCGCGCGACCCACTCGTGGAGCGCCTCCTTCGTGGAGAGCAGGGCGGTCACGGCGACGCCCAGGCTGGCGACCAGGAAGTGGCGGCTGACCGTCGGCGGAAGGATGCCTTCGCTGAGTCCGAGCGCGCCGAGCAGGAAGGTGATGACGAAAGCCGTTTCCGACGTCAGCCCCCGGTCCCGCCCCTGGCGCACGTCGTCCGCGTACGCGATCGCCACGGGCACCGCGAGCACCAGGAAAGCGGCGATGACGACCCAGGGGCCCAGGGCGCGGGCGAGGAACGTCGTCACGCCGCCCGCGAGCGCCACGAGGGGAAACGTGCGGATGCCGCCCACGAACGACCGGCGTCCCCGCCCTTCGTTGGCCATCGACTGCTCGCGCTGGAGCCCGATGAGGAAGCCCACGGCGAGGACGAGTCCGAATGAAGTGAACGGTTCCATGGCCGTGTGATTCTATGATCGAATCTAGAATCTCGAATCTCGAATCTCGGATTCCTTCAACCCGTTCGCTTGCGCGCCTCGGTATTCGAGATTCGTGATTCTTGATTCGTGATTCGACCTACACTGCAAAGGTGACTCCGTTCTACCGGTTCGTCCGGGGGCTCATCCGCGCGGCGCTCGGCTTCTACTATCGCGAGATCGAGGTCGCGGGCGCGGAAACGGTCCCCAAGGAAGGGCCGCTGTTCCTCCTGGCGAATCACCACAACGGGATGGTGGACCCGCTCATCGTGATCGCCGCGTCGCCGCGCCCCGTGCGCTATATCGGCAAGGCGCCGCTCTTCAAGATCCCCATCCTCGGCTGGTTCATGCGGAAGCTCGGGTGCATTCCGGCCCATCGCGCCAAAGACCCCGGCTACGCGAAGGAAAAGAACGACGAGCTATACGTAGCAGTGAAGGAGGCGTTCCTCGAGGGCGGGGCGATCGGGATCTTTCCCGAGGGGGGAAGCCACACCGATCCCGCGCTCGCCGAGTTCAAGCACGGGGCCGCGAAGATGGCGCTCGAGGCGGAGTCGCTCGCGGACTTCAGGCTGGGCCTGCGGGCGCAGCTCGTCGCCATCCACTTCGAGCGCACGCGCCTGTTCCGCGGGCGCGTCCTGGTCACGTTCGGCGAGTCGCAGCCCGTCGCCGCCTACCGGGAGCGGTTCGCCGGCGATGCCCGGGGCGCGGTCGCGGCGCTCACGCGGGACCTCCGGACGAAGCTGTCGTCCATGGTGCTCGACGCGGACACGGCCGAGGTCGAGCGGCTCTCGGGCGTGGTCGAGAGGATCTTGCGGGACGAAGGCGCGTCGCCCAGGCTCGAAGAGCGGTTCAAGCGCCGGAAGGAAGTGCTCCAGAGATACCGGACCCTGCGCGAGACGCGGCCTGCCGAAGTCGAAGGCGTCCGCCGCCTCCTGCGGCGGTACGACCAGATGCTCACGCTGGTGGGGAGCGGCGACGGGCAGATCGCATCGCGCTATCGCGGGCCGCGGATCCTGGGGTTCGCGCTGGCGAATACGGCGATGCTGGTCCTGGGCGCGCCGGTCTTCGCCTTCGGCATCGCGCTCCACGCGATTCCGTACGCGATCGCGCGCGCGAGCGCGGTCCTCACGGGCGATGACGAAGACCACCGGTCGAGCGTCGGCCTGCTCGTGGCGATGGTGCTCTTTCCCCTGTGGTACGCGGGGTTGGCGATCGCGGGGTGGAAACTGCTTCCGGCGCGGGCGTGGATCCCGCTCATTCTCTGCGGCCCGGCGGCGGGCTACATCGCCCTGCGGTGGATGGAGCGA
>DASTON010000067.1:0-18517 GCA_035762525.1 Planctomycetota bacterium
GGTAGACGTAACGGTGAACGGCCAACGGCAAACGAATGAAGGCTACTCGACGTAGGTGACCACGAGCTCCGACGAACCGCTGCTGGCGACTTCGAATTCCCCCAGGTGGGCCGGCAGGAGAAAAGTCTCGCCCGTGCGGAAGGGCGTCCTGGACTTCAGCTTGACGCCGTAGTGGAACGCGCCCCGGCCGCGCGTGCAGGTGAGGATCTGGAACCGCGACTTGTGGGTCTTCTCCTTGATCCGCTTCCGTTCCAGCTGCATCGCCTCCATCGTGAACTTCTCGCACTTGATGAGGAGCATCCGCCGGTAGGAAAACCCCGCCATGCGCGACGGCTTGTACTTCGACACGCCCATCGAATAGAAGTCCGTCACGTTCATCGCCTTCTCGATGTCGAGCGCGCGGGGCTTCCCGTTCTGCATCCGGCCCCAGTCGGTCAGGCGGTAGGTCACGTCGGAATTCTGCTGCACCTCGAGGAAGATCGCGCCGCCGAACGCGGTGTGGATCGTGCCGGGCGGGATGAAGATCACGTCGCCCGGCTTCACTTCCATCGCGTTGAGGCACTGCTCCACGGTCCCCTTCTTGAGGTGCTGGCGGAATTCCGAGACGGTCGTGCCCGGCAGGACGCCGCGGATGACGCGCGCCTCGCGGGGCGCGTGGACGACGTACCACGCCTCCATCTTTCCCACGGGCTCGGCCTCGTACCGCTGCGCGAAATCGTCCGAGGGATGCACCTGGAGGGAGAGGCGTTCGTGCGCCCCGATGAACTTGACGAGGAGGGGAAAGCGCGCGGAGAAGCGCATGCTGTGCTCGTCGCCGAGGACCTCGCGGGGCCACTCGCGGCAGAGCCGGTCCAGCGTCCACCCCTTGAGGGGGCCCGCCGAGACGACCGAGCACTGGTGTTCGCGCCCGGAGATCTCCCAGGACTCGCCCGTCTTCGCCCCCGCGCCCTTCTTTCCGAGGACCCGC
This sequence comes from Planctomycetota bacterium, assembly GCA_035762525.1. GTDB lineage: Bacteria > Planctomycetota > MHYJ01 > MHYJ01 > JACPRB01 > DASRJF01. The sequence continues at coordinate 968 of DASTON010000067.1, forward strand.
TTCAGCTCGGGACCGCCCCAGATCTTGTCTTTGTAGATTTCTTTGAAGCGGTAGGGGTAAAGCACCGGGCCCCTGGCCTTCGGCGGCATGGCGGGGATTCTAAGGATGCACAATGGATTAAGCAATCACGGGAGTGAGACATCAGAAATCGGACATCAGACATCAGTTCAGTCGTCCGTCGTCAGACTTCGGACCGGATTTCCGTCATCGGTAATCGGTCATCGGTCATCCGTCCTCGGCAAACGCGATGCTGGGAACCGGGTACCTCTGCGGCTACACTGTTGCGCCTCATGATCAGGGGCATCCGGGGCGCGACGACCGTCGAGCGAAACGACCGGGGGGAGATCCTCGATCGCACCGCCGACCTCCTCCGCGCGATCGTGCGGAACAACCGGATCACGGCGGAACGGATCGCCATGGTCCACTTCACGATGTCGCCCGGCCTGGACGCGGCGTTCCCCGCCGAGGCGCTGAGGCGCTTGAAGGGCGTCGGCTGGTCCCGGGTGCCGGCGATCTGCTCGACCGAGGTCGCGGTGCCGGGGGCGCTCGACCGGGTCGTGCGCGTCCTCGTGCTGGCGCAGACGACGCGAAAGGCCCGCGACATCCGCCATGAGTATGCCGGGCGGGCGGCGGCGCTCCGGCCCGATCTGGTATCTTCGGGCCCTGAAGGTAAGCGAAGCGCATCCTTCAGGGCGGGGTCCCGAAAAAAAAGATGATCATCGTCATGAAGCCGGGGGCGGCCGGACGCCAGGTTGGCGCCGTCCTGCGCCACGCCGAGTCGCTCGGCCTGCGCGCGCATCTCTCGAACGGCGACCGCACGTCGATCATCCGCATCGCGGGCGACGACCGCCGCCTCGACGCCGCGGGCTTTCTCGCGCTCAAGGGCGTCGAGCGCGTCATCCCCATCCATCACCCGTTCAAGCTCGCGAGCCGCGAGGCCCGGGGCGAGGACACGGTGGTGCGGGTGGACGGGCTCGCCATCGGCGGAGGAACGTTCACGGTCATCGCGGGCCCCTGCGCCGTGGAATCGCTGGAGCAGACGCTGGAAGCCGCGCGGCGCGTGAAGAAGGCCGGCGCGCACATCCTGCGCGGCGGCGCGTTCAAGCCCCGGACCTCCCCGTACAGCTTCCAGGGCCTCGGGCCGAAGGGGCTCGAGATCCTCTCGCGCGCCCGCGCCGAGACCGGGCTCGCGATCGTCACCGAGGTGATGTCCGCCGAGGACGTCTCGCTCGTGGCGGAGCACGCCGACCTCCTCCAGGTCGGCGCGCGCAACATGCAGAACTTCAACCTGCTCGACGCGGTCGGGCGGCAGAAACGGCCGGTGCTCCTGAAGCGCGGCATGATGTCGACCGTCGAAGAGCTGCTCCTGTCGGCGGAGCACATCCTCTCGCGCGGCAACCGGAACGTCATCCTGTGCGAGCGCGGCGTGCGCACGTTCGAGAAGTACACGCGCAACACGCTCGACATCTCGACCGTGCCGGTGGTGAAGCGGCTCTCCCACCTGCCGATCATCGTCGATCCCAGCCACGCCGCGGGCGTGCGGGAGTACGTCGCGGCCCTGGCGCGCGCCTCGGTCGCGGTCGGCGCCGACGGCATGATGGTCGAGGTGCACCCCCAGCCGGAGAAAGCGCTCTGCGACGGGCCGGAGAGCCTGTCGCCCGACGAATTCGACCGCCTCATGAAAGAAGTCCGGTTGATCGCGAAAGCGGTCGGGACGAAGCTGGCGCGCTGACGGAAGTTGTACTTGTGCCCGCCCGGGGAATTATTAAAATCCTCTAATCTTCGGCGGATCAGGGAAGTCGAAAGGAATCTTCTGCCTCGTATCGCCCGCACGAACCGGTTTTCGGCCGCGTGGCGGATGGCCGCCGCCGCGGTGCTGTTCGCCCTCCCTCCCGTCGCGTTGGCCCTGAAGGAAAGCGCCGCCGCGCATCCTTCAGGGCTCGCCCAGGAAGCCGGCCAGGAGCCCTGGGAAAACAAGCCCGTCCTGGACGTCCGCCACTCCGGCTTCCGGCGGGAGCGCTCCTCGGAGATCCTCCCCACCCTCGAGCTCCGGAAGGGCCGGTCGTACGACGCCGCCCAGCGCAACCGGGACCTGAAGCGCCTCGCCAAGAAATTCGCGAACGCGACCATCGAGCCCGAGATCACGAAGACCGGCGACGTGATCTTCACCGTCAAGGTCATCGAGTTCCAGGTGATCACGGACATCCGGTTCACCGGCCTCACCGCCTTTTCCGTCGCGACGCTCGTCGACCTGCACCAAAGGCCGACGCAGATGCTCGACCCGTACCTCCTCAAGCTCGACCGCGAGATGATCCGGGACAAGCTCGTCCTCAAGGGCCATCACTTCTCGAAAGTGGACCCGGACATCTCGGAGCGCCCCGACGGGGCGATCCTCCACTGGCGCATCACCGAGGGGCCCCTCGTCACGGTCCGGTCGATCGACATCAGCGGCAACCGCCGGTATTCCTCAGACGACCTGAAGGCGATCATGCAGACGAAGGAGCGGGGCTCCTTCCTCTTCTTCACGACGCCCGGCGGGCCGTACGTGCAGTTCAACCTCGAGGAGGACCTCAAGCGGCTCAAGCTCGCCTACTACCGGGAAGGGTGGCTCGACATCGCGAAGGACGACCGGATCTTCATCGAGGACCTCGTCTTCTCGCCGGACCGCACCTACGTCGACGTGAAGATCCACATCGACGAGGGCGAGAAGTACCGCATCCGGAACATCACGTTCAAGGGCCACACCGTGCTGACCGAGGCGCAGATGCGGGCGGCGCTCCTCTCGAAGCCGGGCGACGAGTACACCGTGATGAACGCCGGCGCCGACGCCGCGAAGATCAGCGACATGTACGGCGAGCGGGCCTACATCCTCGCGCAGGTCGAGCCGATCACCACGTTCATCGCCGGGGGGCGCGAGCTGGACCTCGAGTTCCGCATCGTCGAGAACCAGGAGATCACGATCGGCCGGATCATCATCAACGGCAACACGAAGACGCGGTTCGACGTGATCCTGCGCGAGCTGAAAGACTTCGCCCCGGGCGAGAAATTCAACCGCAAGCTCCTCCAGCGCGGCGTCCAGCGGCTGCGCGACAAGCAGTACTTCGACCCCATGGCCGGGTTCAGCGTCCGGCTCGAGGAGGGCCAGGACCCGGGCATGCGGGACGTCGTCTTCGACGTGAAGGAGGGCACGACGGGCTCGATCCGGTTCGCGGGAGGCTACTCCTCGTCGTTCGGCATCCTCGGCATCATCGAGTTCGAGCAGCGGAATTTCGACATCGCGGACCTGCCGAAGAGCCTCTCGGACATCTTCACGGGCGAGGCCTTCGCCGGGGGCGGCCAGCACTTCCAGATGCAGTTCGCCCCCGCGGCCACGGCGAAGAGCTTCCGGGTCTCGTTCCGCGAGCCCAACGTGTTCGGCTACGATTTCGGGATGGGCGTCGGCGCGCTGCAGCGCGAGTCCCTCCGCGAATCGTGGGAGGAGGAGCGCCTCCAGGCGAGCCTCAATTTCGACCGCCGCCTCGATCCCTTCATCCTCACGGTCGGCGCCACGGCGATGAGGCTGGACACCACCGACCTGGACGTCGACGCCCCCGCGACCGTGCGAGAGCTCGAAGGGGTCACCCGGATCTTCTCGGTCACGGCCGGGATCACGTTCGACAACCGCGACAGCTTCATCATCCCGACCCAGGGCCACAAGATCCAGCTGACCTACGAGTACGCCGGCGACCCCCTGCCGGGCGACTTCGATTTCAGCAAGACGATGTTCGACCTCGAGTCGTACTTCCCCACGTTCGAGATCGGCCCCGACCGCCGCCACGTCCTGAACTTCGACCTCACGGTCGGCTTCGCGCACCCGAACGGGGACTCGATCGTCCCGTACTACGAGCGGTATTACGCGGGCGGGCGCGGCTCGATCCGCGGGTTCGACTTCCGCGGCGTCGGCCCGCGCGAGGCGGGCGACCCGATCGGCGGCAACGCCTACGCCTACTTCAGCGCGGAGTACGCGTACCCGCTCGTCGGCAACATCCTGTGGATCTCGGCGTTCTACGACGTCTGCAACCTGACGGCGGACTGGGACGACCTGTACCACGAGAAGTGGCGCAACACGGTCGGCTTCGGCATCAAGTTCGTCATCCCCCAGATCGGCAACATCCCCGTCTCGATCGACTTCGGCTTCCCGTTCACCAAGCGGGACGACGACGACCGCGAGACGGTCACCTTCGACATCGGCAGGCTCTTTTTCTAGAGAGGTGGGACATGTCCCATTCCCGTCGACTGACGCTCGTTCTGCTCGCGGCCGGCGCGCTCGGGGCCGCCGCCCTGTCGGGGGGCGCCCGCGCCCAGGACACGCCTCCGGCCAGGGCGCTGAGGATCGCCGTGGTCAACATGGGCGACTGCACGGAGGCGGCCAAGAACGACCACGCGAAGGAGCTCTCGGCCAAGTTCGACGTGCTCAGCAAGGAGGCCAAGGACGAGCTCGCCCGGATCCGGAAGAAGGCGGACGAACTGAAGGGCCAGACCAAGAACCTCGAGGAGTCGGGGGCCGGCTCCCCCCTCTACGTGAAGCTCTTCCGCGAGTGGCAGCAGGCGGAGGCGGACATCAAGATCATGTCCGAGCTGAGCCAGCGGCAGCTCGTGGCGGCGCGCGATGCGTTCAAGAACCAGCTCTACGTCGACGCGCGCAAGATGGCGACGGTCATCGCCCGGGAGATGAAGATCGACCTCGTGCTCCGGAGCGACGACGACGCCTTCGAAGAGGACAAGTCGGAGATGGCGCTCCAGAAGAACATCCTTCGTTCCGTGCTCTACCACGATCCGGCGCTCGACATCACGCCGACCGTGCTCGCGCGGCTGAACGAGGATCACAAGAAGCGGAAGGCCGTCGCGCCCGAATGCCCCAACTGCAAGATCCTCGGGAAGGACGGCAAGTGCCCGCAATGCGGAGCCACGCTTAAGAATTAGGAGCGAAGTCGCAGCCCTAAGCTCTAAGCTTTAAGCTCTAAGCTTTAAGCCAGAGCCCGTACGGGCTCCTTCAGGCTTGGAGCTTAGAGCTTAAAGCTTAGAGCTTAAAGCTGACTTATGGAACGCACCCTGGCCGACCTCGCCGCGCTCACCGGGGGCGCGGTCCGGGGCGACCCCTCCGTGCGGGTCCGGGGCGCGTGCGGCCTGGAAGACGCGGGGCCGGGCGACATCACGTTCCTCGCCCATCCGAAGTACGCGTCCCTCGTCGAGCGGACGAAAGCCGGCGCCATCGTCGTCTCGGACAAGGCCGCCGCCCCGTCGATCCCCGCGATCGTCGTCAAGGACCCGAATCTCGCGTTCATCGAGATCGCGCGCCAGTTCGCCGTCGCGTCCCCCGCCCCCGAGGGCGTCCATCCTTCCGCCGTCATCGCCCCCTCCGCCGCGCTCGGGAAGAACGTCTCGGTCGGCGCGCATTCCGTGATCGACGCGGGCGCGGCGATCGGGGACGGAACGACGATTCACCCGCTCGTCCACGTCGGGGCGTCGGTCCGCATCGGCCGCGATTCGATCCTCTACTCGGGCGTCTCGATCCGCGAGCGCTGCGTCCTCGGGGATCGCGTGATCGTCCACTGCGGCACGGTGATCGGGTCCGACGGGTTCGGCTTCGCCACGGTCGACGGCGTCCACCACAAGATTCCCCAGACCGGGATCGTCGTGATCGAGGACGACGTGGAGCTCGGCGCGAACTGCACGGTCGACCGGGCGCGGACCGACAAGACGGTCATCAAGCGCGGGACGAAACTCGACAACCTCGTGCACATCGGCCACAATTCGATCATCGGCGAACACGTCCTGATGGCCGCCATGGTGGCGGTCGCCGGGAGCGTCAAGGTGGAGCACCACGCGATGCTGGGAGGCCAGGTCGCGGTCGGCGGCCACCTGACGGTCGGCGCGGGGGGCATCCTCACGGGCCAGGCGGGCCTGAGCAAGGACCTCCCCCCGGGCGCCATGTACAGCGGGACGCCCGCGGGGCCGCACCTCGGCCGCATGAGGGCGCTCGCGGCGAGCCACCAGGTCGACAAGCTCCTCCAGGAAGTCCGGGAGCTTCGACGCCGGGTTTCCGAACTGGAAAAAAAGCCGGGACCATGAGAAAAACGCAACGCACGCTGAAGGCGCCGATCCGGTTCTCGGGCCCCGGCCTGTTCACGGGCGCGCAGGCCAATCTCGTCGTGGAGCCCGCGAAGGCCGGCACCGGCCTGGTCTTCATCCGGACGGACCTCCCGGGCCAGCCCCAGATCGACGTCGTGCCCGACAACGTCACGAGCAAGGTCCGCCGCACGGCCCTGTCGGCGGGCACCGCCGAAGTCGAGACGGTCGAGCACCTCCTGTCGGCGCTGTACGGCCTCGGCGTCGACAACGCGACGATCAAGATCGACGCGAGCGAGATTCCGCACGCGGACGGATCGGCCAAGACGTGGGTCGACCTGCTGTCGAAGACCGGCTACGACGACCAGGAGGACCCGCGCCGCGTCGTCTCCTTGAAGGAGCCCGTCGCGGTCTCCGAGAAGGACGCCCACCTCGTCGCCTTCCCCAGCGACACGGGCCTGAACATCTCGTACTCGCTGAACTACCCCGGGACCCCCATCGGGTCGCAGGCGTTCTCGCTCTCGGTCGACGAGGAGTCGTTCGCGCGCGAGATCGCGCCCGCGCGCACGTTCTGCCTCCAGGGCGAGGCCGAGGCCCTGCAGAAACAGGGGCTGGGAAGCGGCGGCACCACCAGCAACACGCTCGTCGTCGGGAAGGACGGGCCCATCGACAACAAGCTCCGGTGGCCCGACGAGTATGTCCGCCACAAGATCCTCGACCTGGTCGGAGACCTCGCGCTGCTGGGCGGATCGCTGCGGGCGAAGGTGATCGCCGTGGGATCGGGCCACGGCACGAACGCGCGGCTCGTGCGGCGGATCCAGGAGTCGGTCGGCGCGCCGGGCACGTCCCGCCGGCAGCGCGACGCGACGCTCCTCGACGTCCGCGAGATCGCCAAGGTCCTCCCCCACCGCTACCCGATGCTGCTCATCGACCGCGTGATCGAGATGGACGGCTACAAGCGGGCCGTGGGCATCAAGAACGTCACGTTCAACGAGCCCTTCTTCCAGGGCCACTTCCCGGGCCAGCCGATCATGCCCGGCGTCCTCCAGGTCGAGGCGATGGCGCAGCTCGCGGGCGCGCTGCTCATGCGCAAGGCCGACAAGCAGGCGAGCGTCGCCGTGCTCTTCGCGCTCGACGGCGTGCGCCTCCGGAAGAACGTCGTCCCGGGGGACCAGCTCCGCATCGAGGTCGAGACGGTCCGCCTCAAGGCGAGCAACGCCGAGATCGCGGCCCGCGCCACGGTGGACGGCCAGATCGTCTGCGAGGCGAACATGCGGTTCATGCTGTCGGACGGCCCCGGATGAAGGCGCATCCCACGGCGCTGGTCGATTCGCGCGCGAAACTTTCGGAAGACGTCGAGGTCGGCCCCTACAGCGTCGTCGGTCCCGGCGTCACGATCGGCCCGGGCAGCGTGATCATGAATCACGTGACGCTCATCGGCCGGACCACGCTGGGCTCCAACAACACCGTCTATCCCTACGCGGTGCTCGGCGGGAAGCCGCAGGACCTCAAGTACCGCGGCGAGGACACCCAGGTCGTGATCGGCGACGGCAACACGTTCCGCGAGTTCGTCACCGTGAACATCGGGACGGCGGGCGGCGGCGGCGTGACGAAGATCGGGAACGGCGGCCTCTACATGGCCGGCTGCCACGTCGCCCACGACTGCGAGCTCGGCGACCACGTCGTCATCGCGAACAACGTCCTGCTCGCGGGCCACGTCCGCATCGAGGATTACGTCGGCATGAGCGCCTACGTCGGCCTCCACCACTTCGTCACGGTGGGCCGCCACGCGTTCGTCGGCGGATTCTCGCGGATCAGCGTGGACGTGCCCCCCTTCATGGTCGTGTCGGGCGTCCCGCTGAGCGTCGTCTCCACGAACGCCGTCGGCCTCCGGCGCCGGGGAATCCAGGATTCCACGCTGCTCGCGCTGCGGGAGGCGCACCGGCTGATCTGGCGGTCGGGACTTCCGAGGCCGGAGGCCATGGCCCAGATCGAGAAGCGCTATCCGAACGACCAGGAGATCCGGTACCTCATCGAGTTCATGCGCGCCATCGACCGCGGCAAGAACGGCCGCGCGCGCGAGGCGCTCCGGGGCGCGGGCGGATTCCCGGATCCGGACGACGAACCCGTCAAGGCCCCCGAGGCGGCTTCATGAGCGATTTGCGCGCCGCCGTCGTGGGCGTCGGCCACCTCGGGCGGCACCACGCGAGAATCCTCAAGTCCCTGGCCGGGGTCGAGCTCGTCGGAGTCGTCGATACCTCGCCGGACCGCGGCCGCGAAATCGCCAAGGATCTCGGCGTCCCCGCGTTCACGTCCCACCGGGAGGTGCTCGATCGCGTCGACGCCGTCACCGTGGCGGTCCCGACGGTCCACCACCTGGCGGTCGCGCGCGATTTCCTCGACAAGGGAGTCGCGACCCTGGTCGAAAAACCGCTCGCGATGACGATCGCGGAGGGCGAGGAGCTGGTCGCCCTGGCGCGCCGGCGACGGTCGCCGCTCCAAGTCGGACACGTCGAGCGCTTCAACCCCGCCGTGCGCGCCGTCGAGGGAAAGCTCGGGAAGCCGAGATTCATCGAGGCGCACCGGCTGAGCCCCTTCAAGTTCCGGTCGACCGACATCGACGTCGTGATGGATCTCATGATCCACGACCTCGACCTCGTTCTGCACTTCGCGCAGTCGCCCCTGAAGCGCGTGGACGCCGTGGGCGTGTCGCTGCTGTTCGGACCGGAGGATCTCTCCAACGCGAGGCTCGAGTTCGAGAACGGCTGCGTCGCCAATCTCACCGCGAGCCGGATCTCCGACAAGAGCATGCGGAAGCTCCGCGTCTTCTCGGAAAACGTGTACGCGTCGATCGACACGATGGAGAAATCGGTGCGCCTCTACCGCACGACGCGCGAGCTCGCCAAGGCGCTCGCCTCGCTTCCGGCCGACAAGGAGCCGTCGCTGGCGGACCTCGCGGGCATCCCGCGCGAGTTCTACTCGATCGAGGAGATGGATTTGCCGGACGAGGAGCCGCTCGCGGCGGAACTCAAGGCGTTCGTCGAGGCCGCCCGAAACCGGACGGAGCCGCCGGTCCCGGGGGAGGATGGCGTGCGGGCGATGCGGGCCGCGGAGGAAGTTGTACGGGAAATGAGAGCCCATCAGTGGAAGTGAGGCCCTTCCAGGCACCGGGAGATTTGCGATTGACGATTGGCGATTGGGGCTTCAAGCTTGAAGCCTCCGGCTTGGAGCTTGAAGCTTGAAGCTTGAAGCTGCCGGACCGCGAAGCGCTCCGACCATCCTGATCGTCGCCGGTGAAGCGTCGGGCGACCTTCACGGCGCGGGCCTGGCGCGCGGCCTCAAGGAGCTGGCGCCCAACGCGGTGCTGCTGGGCGCGGGCGGCCGCCGGATGCGCGAGGCGGGCGTCGAACTCGTCGCCGAGACCACGGCGCACGCCGCGGTCGGCATCGTCGAGGCCTTCCACAACTTCCATCACTATTCGAAGCTCTACCGGACGCTGCAGAGCGTCCTGAAACGGCGCAAGCCCGACGTCGTCGTGCTCATCGACTTCCCCGACTTCAACCTGCGCTTCGCCGAGCGCGTCCACGACCACCGCGTCCCGATCGCGTACTACATCAGCCCCCAGATCTGGGCCTGGCGCCCGGGGCGACTCAAGGACATCAAGCGGCTCGTGGCGAAGATGATCGTGATCCTCGATTTCGAGGAGAAGCTCTACCGCGACGCCGGGATGGACGCGGTCTTCGTCGGACATCCGCTGCTCGACGCCTACAAGGAACCCGACCGGGAGGCGCTTCGACGGGAGTTCGAAGGCCGTCCCCTTATTGGTCTCCTGCCGGGCAGCCGCCGAAAGCAGTTCTCCGCGCTCTTCCCGCTGATGCTGAAGTCCGCGGAGCTGATTTCGCGCGAGCTGCCGGAGGCCCGCTATGTCGTCGCGTGCGCGGAAGGGATCGATCCCGCGGCCGCGCAGAAGCGCGTCGCGTCCGCCGAGGTCCCCGTGAAGCTCTTGTGGAACCGCACGTCGGACATCCAGGCCGCGAGCGACCTGCTCCTGACGGCGTCGGGGACGTCCACGCTCGAGGCGGCCCTGCACGGAACGCCGATGATCGTCACGTACAAGCTCAACCCGCTCACCGCCGCGACGCTGGGCCCGCTGATCAAGATCAAGACCTACGCCCTCGTCAACATCGTCGCGGGGCGCGAGATCATGCCGGAGTACTACCAGTCGAAGGCGAAGCCCGCGCCCATCGCCCGCGAGGCGGTGTCGATCATCAAGGACGGCCGGCTCGAATCGATGCGCGCGGATCTCGCGGCAGTCCGGCGCAAGCTGGGCGCGCCGGGGGCCTCGAAGCGCGCGGCGGCGGAGGTCTTGAAGCTGGTCGCCGCGAGGAGGTGAATCATGGCGACGGATCCGGAGCGCACCCCGTTGGAGAAGATCTGGGCCGAGGTGCGGTCCAGCTTCCTGGAGTACCGCCTCGACGATCTCCGGAGAATCCTCGATGTCCCCGTAGGCGCCCCGGCTCCCAATCGCGCGCAGGCCCGGCAGTTCGCCGAAGCCCTTCCGGATTTGGGTCGTGCGCGCTTTCTCAAGATCGTGACGGTGGGCGACTGGGCCGCCTACTACGGGCAGTCGGGGCGGGACGTGTTCGTCATCCGTTTCCGAAAGTCGGGCTCGGGGTGGAAGCCCGCGCAGGCGCCCCACACGCTTTCCAGCTACTCGACGGATGAGAAGATCGACGCTGAAGCGCTGATCTCCCGGGAGCCCTCGCTGAGACCCGTACCCGGCGAACCGGCCGAATCACCCGCGCCCCCTCCGGCCGGCGAGCCCCAGGACGCGCGTCCGGAAGCGGAGATCCGCCGGGATCTGGTGGCGGTCAGCCGGAGAATCCGGGATGCATTCGCCGCGGGCCGTCCCGAGCGCGCTTCGGCCGACTTGCTCCTGGAGGAAGGGGCGGCGCTCCCCTCGCCCGACGAGGCGAAGGCCTTTGCCAGGGATCGGCTCCCCGACCTCGTGCGTGGCCAGTTCCTGAAGCTCGGCTGGCGGGCCGACAAGCCGCAGCTCGTGGGCTACTACGTCGAAACGAAGGTCGGGACGCACAACCAGTCGACCGTTTCGCTCGTGGCCTTCGTCCGCCACGAAGGGCGATGGAAATTCGCTGCCGGCCCGGCCTCTATCGCCACCGTAGAGGGACCCAAGGTGAACCGGGCCGGCCTGTTGAAACTCATCGATTCCGACCCGCGCCTCGCGCTCTAGAATCTGCGTGACGCAGGAGGGAACATGGCGGCGGGCACCCGCACGGAGCTTTTTCGCCTGTTTCGCCGCGCCTTGCGGCTCTCGCTGAAGCCGTACGCCCCCGCAAAGGAGTTTGTCGAGAGCCGTCGGACATTTCTTAAGAAATCGGCCGCCGTCGCGGGTGCCGGTCTCCTTTCCTCGTGCGGCACGATGGAACAGACTCCCCGCCCCGGACCGCGCATCGCCATCGTCGGCGCCGGCGTCGCGGGATTGAACGCCGCTTGGCAGCTCAAGAAGAAGGGGCTCGCCGCGACGATTTACGAGTCGAGCAACCGCGTCGGTGGGCGCATGTACTCCGCCAAGGACTTGATGGCGCCCGGCCTGGTCACGGAACTGGGGGGCGAGTTCATCGACAGCAACCACGAGGACATGCTCGCGCTGTGCCGGGAGTTCGACCTTAAATTGTGGGATGTCGACGAGTCCCACAAGAGAGTCACCAAGGACGCCTACCTGTTCGGCGGCCGGACGGTTACGGAAGCGGAAGTCATCGCCGCCTTCCGCCCGCTGGCACCCCGCCTGAAGCCGGACATCGCGCGGTGCGGGGACGTCGATTTCGAGAATCCCGGCCAGGCCGGTCCGCTCGACAACACCTCGATCTCGGGTTACCTCGACAAGATCGGCGTCACAGGATGGTTCCGCAGCCTGGTCGAGACCGCGTTCGTCACGGAGTACGGCCTGGAAGCCGACGAGCAGTCCTGCCTGAATCTGCTGACGATCATTTCCGCGGACGTCGAGGACAAGTTCGAGCCGTTCGGGGAGAGCGACGAGCGGTACAAAGTCAGCGGCGGGAACCTGCGGGTGTGCACCGAGCTGGCCCGGCGGTTGAGGGAGCGCATCAGGCTGGAGCGGCGCCTCGAAGCGATTCGAACCCAGGGGCAGGGCTTCACCCTTTCGTTTCGAGATCCCCAGGGCCGTTCGTTCGACGTCGACGCCGACTACGTCATCCTCACGCTTCCCTTCACGACGCTGCGAGTCGTCGACATCCGGGTCGATTTGCCTCCGATCAAGCGCAAGGCGATCTCGGAACTCGGATACGGTTCCAGCGCCAAGCTGCTGATCGGGGTCAAGAAACGCGTGTGGAGCGGATTGGGATTCCGGGGCGATTGCTTCACCGACGAGCCCTTCCAGATGGCGTGGGACAACAGCATGTGCCAGCCCGGCGAGGCGGGAGGCCTCACCGTGTTCCAGGGAGGCCGGCGCGTCGCCGAACTCGGCAAGGGCGCTCACGATGCGCAGGTGGCCCGGCTGATCCCGGGCGTCGAGAAACTCTATCCCGGAATCACCGCCGCCCTGAGCGGCCGGAATTCGCGATTCATGTGGCCGACGCACCCCCACGCGCTCGGCGGCTACGCCTGCTACAAGCCCGGCCAATGGACGACGATCGCGGGCGCGGAGATCAAGCCGGTCGGCCAGCTCCTGTTCGCCGGCGAACACTGCAGCCGGGACTTCCAGGGCTTCATGAACGGCAGCGCGGAAACCGGCCGGAGGGCCGCCGAGTCGATCCTCGCCGCGGTCCTGAAATGAGCTCATAGGGCCATCCCGGCGGGTCCGACCCTTGACTTGTGCTTAGCGGTAAGCAATAATACGCTCATGAATATAAGCCAGATCGCCCAAATCCTGGGAAGCCGCGGTGGCCTGGCCCGGGCGCGAAAGCTCCCGCCGGAGGAACGACGGCGGATCGCCTCAATCGGAGGCCAGACGCGAAGCCTCTCGCGCCATGCGGCGCGTCGCATCAGGGAGAATTTCATGTACCTGAAGGCGGTACGCGTCCTGAGGAGCAGGGGCCATGGCGGGTAACGAAGACCATCTTGAGGCCGTGGAGTCGCTCGCGGGGGCGCTCGAATCTACGGGATTCGAGCCCGTGCTTATCGGCGGAATGGCGCTCGTCATCTTGGGCTCGCGACGGGTGACCGAGGATTTTGATTTCGTGGTATCCACCCAAGGCCGGGACATGAAGGAGCTCATGGGCGTCATGTATCGTCACGGTCTCGAGCTGGTGACGAGATTCAATGGCGTGGGCGATGTGGTCAGAACCGTCGACGATCCAAGGGTTGCCGCCGCCAAAGCCAGGGCAGAATCTCCCAAGAGTCTGTTCTTCGCCCACGATGGCACGGGACTTCGAATCGATTTGCTGCTCGACTTCCCCTTCCCGGCTCATGCACTTCACGAGCGGGCCCGCAAGGTCACGCTGAAGTCCCGCCCCGTGCACGTCGCCGCGCCGGAAGATTTGCTCAAGCTGAAGGAAGTCGCCTCAAGCGATCGCAAGTTGTCCGCGGATGCCCAGGACTTGGACTTCCTTCGAAATCTGTTGGGCAAGGACCGCCCCTCCTGACGTCGGCCTCTTGTCTGCTCGGGACTTCGGACTCTTCGACCTCGGACCTCGGCCGTCGGACGTGGGACCTAGGACTCCCTCTTCTCTCCTAGGTCGCTGATATAATCCGCCGCCTTATGCTGTTCCGTCATCTCAAGCGACTCGTCCCCTACCTGCTCAAGTTTCGGGGACGGTTCGTCCTCGGACTCCTGGCCGTGCTGCTCGCCGCCGGCGCGGGCATGGTCTCCCCGCTCTTCGTCCGCCGCGCGATCGAGGAGCTGGAAAAGGGCGCCCGCCGCGAGTTCATCCTCAACGCCGCCCTCGCGCTGGTCTTCTTCGCGGTCGTCCGCGCGATCTTCGTCTTCATCGGCCGCACGGTCATCCTCGTCGCGTCGCGCGCGGTCGAGTTCGACCTCCGCAACGACCTCTACCAGCACCTCGAGCGGCTTCCCCCGAAGTGGTTCGACCGCAACCGGAGCGGCGACATCACGTCGCGCCTGATCAACGACCTCGAGGGCGTCCGGATGCTCGCGGGCATGGGCATCATGGCCCTCGCCAGCACGGGCCTGACGTTCGCGTTCAGCATGGCGGGGATGTGCCTGATCGATCTCAAGCTCGCGCTCATCGCGCTGGTCCCGCTCTCGCTCGTCACCATCGTCACCGCCGCGACGGGGCCCGCGATGCACCGGCTCTCCCTCGCCGTCCAAGATCAACTCGCCGTCCTCTCCTCGCGCGCGCAGGAGAACTTCTCCGGGGCGAGGGTCGTGAAGTCCTTCACCCAGGAGGACGAGGAGGTCGCGCGCTTCCGAGTCGAGTGCCAAGAGTACCGGAAGCGCAACCTGTCGCTGGCCCGCTTCCGGGGCTTTGCGTTCGCCGGCATGACGCTCTTCATGGAAGTGGCGATCGTCGTGACGCTCTATTTCGGGGGCCGGGGCATCGTCAACGGGACCTTCTCGAAGCCCGACCTCGCTGCGTTCACGACGTTCCAGTTCCAGCTCGTGTGGCCGATGATCGCGATCGGCTGGGTGTTCGCGATGGCGCAGCGCGGCGCCGCCTGCATGGGACGGCTGGCCGAAATTCTGGATGAGCCGGCCCTGAATGAAAGCGAAGCGCATCCTTCAGGCCCCGCCCTGAAGGGTGGCGAAGCCTCTCCTTCAGGCCCTGCCCTGAAGGGTGGCGAAGCCTCTCCTTCAGGGCGTATCGAGTTTCGCAACCTGACATTCTCCTACGAGGCGGGCCGCGACCCGGCGCTCCGGGGAGTCTCGTTCACGATCGAGCCGGGTTCGCGCGTCTCCGTCGTCGGCGCCACGGGTTCGGGCAAGAGCACGATCGCGTCCCTCCTGCTCAAGCTGTACGAAGCGCCCCCGGGAACCCTCTTCGTCGACGGCCGGGACATCTCCGCCCTGCCGACGGCCCCCTTGAGGCGCGCGCTCGGCGCCGCGCCCCAGGACATCTTCCTCTTCTCCGACACGCTGAGCGCCAACATCGCGTTCGGCGCGGTCGACGAGCCCGACCGCGCGCGGATCGAGACCGCGGCCAAGCTGTCGCGGATCGCCGAGGACGCGGTGCGGTTCCCCGACGGCCTGGACCAGCGGATCGGCGAGCGCGGCGTGACGCTCTCCGGCGGCCAGAAGCAGCGCGTCGCCCTGGCGCGCGCGGCGGTGCGCGATCCGTCGATCGTGGTGCTCGACGACGCGCTGTCGAGCGTGGACGCGCACACCGAGCGCGAAGTGCTGGAGTCGCTCCGCGCGTTCATGAAGGGCCGGACCTCCGTGCTCATCACGCACCGCATGGCCGTCGCCCTCGACGCCGACCGCGTGATCGTCCTCGATGCCGGGCAGGTCGTCGAACAGGGGACGCCTGCGGGGTTGATCGCGCGCGGCGGCCTGTTCGCGGCGATGGTCGAACGGCAGAAACTGGCGGACGCGCTCGACGCGGGCGGGAACGGGTCATGATCACCTGGGCGGAAGAGGAACTCGAGGGGCGCGGGTACGACCGCCGCCTCATGCGCCGGTTCCTCGGCTTCCTCCGCCCGCACGCGGGCTGGGTCGCCGTCGCGTTCACGTTCGTCGCGATCCGGATCGCGTGCGACCTCGCGAGCGCCCCGATCCTCCGGTGGACCATCGACGGCCCCATCGCGGAGGGGAAGCTCGACGAGCTCATCACGTGGTGCGGCCTTTTCGGCGCGGCGATCCTCGGCATGGCGCTCTTCGAGTACCTCGAGATCTGGGTGACGAACCTGGTGGGCCAGCGGCTCATCTTCGACCTCCGCCTCAAGGTCTTCTCGCACGTGCAGCGCCTGCCGCTGCCGTTCCACGACCGCAATCCGGTCGGGCGCCTGCTGATCCGGGTCACGAACGACGTCGAAAACCTCAACGAGCTCTTCACGTCCGGCCTCGTCGCGGCCATCGCCGACATCCTCCTGATCGCCGGCGTGCTCGCGATGATGTTCGCGATCTCGTGGAAGCTGGCGCTCGCCACGCTCGCGCCGGCGCCCCTGACCTTGCTGGCGGTCCTGGTCTTCCGCTCGGTGGCGCGCCGCCAGTACCGCGACCTGCGGGTGAAGATCGCGCGCCTCAACGCGTACCTCAACGAGAGCGTCAACGGGATGCGCACGATCCAGATGTTCACGCGCGAGCTCGCGTGCTTCCTGAAATTCCGGGGATTGAGCGACGACTACCGGAAGGCTTCCAACCGTTCCGTCATGACCTACTCCGTCTTCTACCCGACGGTGGACTTCCTGAGCGCGATCTCCGGGGCCATCCTGCTGGGGTACGGCGGGCTCTCGATCCTCGACGGCACCCTGACGTTCGGGTCGTTCCTCGCGTTCTGGTACCTGGCCCAGAAGTTCTTCCACCCGGTCCGCGATCTCTCGGAAAAGTACAACATCCTCCAGGCGGCCATGGCGTCGAGCGAACGCCTCTTCCAGCTCCTCGACACGCCGGCGGAGCGCGCGCCCGAGCGGGCCGCCGCGCCGTCCCCCAGCCCCGGGACTCTGGAGTTCGACCACGTCCGGTTCAGCTACGACGGGGTCACGCCCGTCCTCCAGGACCTATCGTTCACCATCCGGCCCGGCGAGCGCGTAGCACTTGTGGGCGTGACCGGCGCCGGGAAGACCACGATCACGAGCCTCCTGCTCCGGCTGTACGAGACGACGTCGGGACGCGTGCTCGTCGACGGCATCGACGTCCGCGAGCGCGATCCGGTCGACCTCCGCCGCCGGTTCGGGCTCGTCCTGCAGGACGTCTTCCTGTTCGCGGGGAGCGTCGAGGAGAACATCCGGCTCGGCGACCGCACGATCGGCCGGGAGCGGGTCGAGGCGGCGGCGCGCGCCGCGGGCGCCGACCGGTTCGTTGAACGGCTGCCGGGGGGATTTACTGCGGACGTCCGCGAACGCGGCTCGGCCCTCTCGTCGGGCCAGCGCCAGCTGCTCTCGGTCGCGCGCGCGCTGGCGAGGGATCCCGGGATCCTCATCCTCGACGAGGCCACGTCGAGCGTGGACACCGAGAGCGAGCGGCGGTTCCAGGAAGCGCTCGACCTGTTGCTGAAGGGGAGGACGGCGCTCGTGATCGCGCACCGCCTCTCGACGATCCGCCGGGTCGACCGGATCCTGGTGCTTCACCACGGCCGGGTCGTTGAAGAGGGGTCGCACGACGACTTGATCCGAAGGGCCGGGGTTTACGCGAAACTGTATCGCCTGCAATTCGAAGGACTTAGGTTGGCTTCGTCGCCGATTTCCGATTCCTGATTTCGGATTGCCGGCCAGGAATCGCCGTGCCGATGAATACACTGGGTTGCACCGGGTGATTGCGGATTGCGGATCGCGCATAGGCGACCTCCT
>DASTON010000068.1:0-6401 GCA_035762525.1 Planctomycetota bacterium
GCCCTGCTTGACGACCGAGTAGATGTAGTAGCCCCAGGGATCGTTGTCGACGAGGACGTAGACCGGCAGTTTCTGCTCCTCGTGGAGACGTCGCGCCAGCCGGCGGACGCCGCGGGGCGGCTGGCCGTTGCCGGTGAGCAGGATGCAGTTGTAGCGCCGCCAGAACTTGTCCTCCGACAGCCGGTTCCACTGGGTGCCCTTCTCGACGAGCAGGACGAAGTCGGCCGTGCACTTCTTGATCTGCAGATACTCCGGCTCGACGATCGACGGGACCGAGTAGCCGCCCTTGCCCAGGCGCGCGCAGTCCACACGGTCGCCGTCGTCGACCAGCACGAGGGGGCCGACGATGGACCCGGCGTTCTCGGCCCGGACGTGCAGCTCTTCCCGGAGGGCGGCCAGGGTGACCTCGAGATCCTCGATGAGCGGATCGCTCTCGTCCTGGTCGTCGAACGTGTTTTCGTTGGAGTCCCGGAGCGTGTGCTTGCTGCGGTAGTAGATTTCCCGGAGCGAGCTCGACAGATCCTGACGCTGCAGCTCCGCGAGGGCGTCCGCGACGAGGATCGTCTGCATGAACTTCCGCGCCATCCCGAGATTGAAGAACGAGCGGGCCTGCTTCGACTTCCCCATCTCGATGATCTTGCGCTTCGGGTTGAACTGGACGTTCGAGAGGGAGCGGACGGGAATCTCGATCTCGGGGTCGCGTTTTTTCTGCGCCGCCTCGATGACGAGATCGGCCAATCCGACCAGGCGATCCTCGACCGTTGCGGTCTTGCTCATCGCTTGCCTCTTTTTCCCGGCTTCGCTTTCTTCGGGGAGGAAGCCTCTTCGCCTTTGGACTCAGGACTTTGAACGCTGGACTCCGCCGCCGGTGGCGGCGGCACGGCGCCTTCGGGACCCTTCTCGGTCACGATGATGGTGCTCTCGGGGGCGGGCCCGTGGTCCGGCTTCTTCTTCGCCAAGGCGTCGGTCTTCTCGCCGCCGGTGATCGAGTGGGCGATCTTCTGGAGGCGCTTCTTGAGATCCTCCGCGTTGAGCTTTCCCCGCTTCAGCCGCTTGCAGGCGTCGGCGACCTCCTCGATGTAGGCCTCGAACGCGTCGCGCCTTTTCAGCTCGTCAAGCGCGTGGTCGCGGCGCCGTACGAAGGTCGCGAGCCGCCGGCCCGCCTCGTTGAGCGCCAGCCGGATCTCCTTGCGGATCTCGTCGTAATCGGCGATGGCTTCCTTCGACTCGCTCGTGAACGGGACCCAGACGCTCGCCATGTGGACGAAGATGACGAGCGGACCCTGGGGCAGGGCGCCGCGCGATTGCGAGATCCCGTAGTTCCGCCAGCCGGTCTCGAGCACCGCCTTGGTGATGGCGCACGCGCCGGGCTGGTAGAGCAGCGGCACGCGGTTCGCGAACCGGAGGAGGCGCGCGAGCGGGACCTCCGCTTCCTTTTCTTCGCCCTCGGCAAGCGGTCCCGCCTCCTCCGCTTCCGCCGCGCCCGGGGCGACTTTCGCCGAGCCCGTGCCGTACGCGAGGCCGACTTCGATGACGAACGGGTTGCCGCGATAGACCGCGGGCGAGCGCGTCACCGCCGTGTAGAAGTCGCCGCGGATCTGCTTGTAGAGCCCCGCGAGGACCGCCTTCTCCCCGATCGGCGAGAGGCAGTCCGTGGGCGGGTTCATGAGCTTCGTCTGCTGGATCGCCTTGTAGAGCCGCTCGGCGGCCTCGCCGACGATCGTCCGCGGCTTCGTCTCGCCCTTCAGGTTCGCCTTCGCGGCGATCTCCTGCGCCACCTTGGGCGAGACGCGCGAGAAGTCGCTCGACAGGAATCCGGAGAGCCAGTGGCTCTTCGTGTCCTGCATCATCTTCAGCAGGACGCCGAGCTCGATGCCGTACGGGTGCGGCTTGATCTCGCGCGGAGACGGCGGCAGTTCCTGCATGAGCCGGGGGAATTCGCTTTTCAGCCCCTCGGGATTGACGTACGCGATCTTCGCGTGGGGGTTGGCGATGGCCACCTGCTCGAGGAACTCGTCGACGGACGTTCTCCCCTTCTGGTAGCGGCCGTCGAGCTCGATGGAGACCTGCGTGCCGTGATGGCGGTCCCACTCCTGGTCGCGGTCGACGAGTTTCTTGGGCTCGTTCTTGGCGGTGTCGATCTGGATCTCGACGTAGCGCGCGGGCTTTTTCTCGGTCCAGCGGGAGAGGACGCGCACCGGCTTGCCGGTGGTCAGCATGCCGTAGAGGCCTGCGGCGGAGATGCCGATCCCCTGCTGGCCGCGGCTCATCCGCAGCCGGTGGAACTTCGACCCGTAGAGCAGCTTCGCGAAGATGCGCGGGATCTGCTCGGGCACGATGCCCGGGCCGTTGTCGGTCACGGAGACGATGAACCGTTCGGCCTGGGAAGGAGCCGGCGCCGGGCCGCCGTTTTTCGCGACCTCGATCTTCACCTCGAGCTCGGGCAGGATCTTCGCCTCTTCGCAGGCGTCGAGCGAGTTGTCGACGGCTTCCTTCACCGCGGTCAGGAGCGCCTTCCTCGGATTGTCGAAGCCGAGCAGGTGGCGGTTCTTGGCGAAGAACTCGGAGACGGAGATCTCGCGCTGCTTTTTCGCGAGCTCGTCGGCGAAGACGCGCGTCGACTTGGTGACCGGAGGATCCGGCTTGGATTCAGGTTTCGGTCCCGGACTAGACTTCTTCATCGGCAGTGCGCCCATCGGTCATGTCCCTCTCTCCCGGCAGAACCCCGGCGGAGAAAGAGTGTGGAGTACATCGAACTTCGAAGTGCTCTTTCCCCCTCTGCCGTCGGAAAGAATACCCCGCCCTTGCGGCGACGTCAACCCGAGGCCCCAACGAAGGTCTGGCGGCCCCGTACGAATAGGTGGAGAATCGCCCGATGCCCAAATACATGGCCGTGCATGTCGTCGTCTTGGCGGGGCTCGTCGTCGCCGTGACCCTGCTGGTCTTCACCGCCCGGGCGCTGACTTTCCGGATCGACAAGCTCGAGTCCGCCGCGGAGAAGCGGGAGGTGAAACCGGTCACGACGGTTGAGCCGGACGCGAAACCGACGCTGCCCCCCACCGACGAACTCAAGCCGGTCTACATTGAGGGCAACAAGTACGGAATCCGGGAAGTTCCGCCGCCCTCGACACCGGTCGTTCCTGAGAAAAGCGAGACGCTCACGCCCGCCCAGGAAGAGGCGGTCGCGAAGTCGGTCGATCGGATCCTCAAGGAGAAATACGCCCACCTTCCGAAGAATCCGAATCCCGAGGATCTCGAGAAGACGCTGGAGAAGGAGCTCGGCCTGAGCGAATCGCAGAAGGTGCGGATCGGCGAGATCCTCAAGTGGAAGCGCGGCGAACAGCGGAAGCTCTTCGAGGGGGAGGATCCGACGCTGGGATCGACGATGAAGAAGGCGATGGACATCGACAAGAAGGCCGAGGCGGCGATCAAGAACGAGCTGGACGCGACGCAACAGGCGAAATACGACCAATTGAAGAAGGATGGCAAGATCCCGCAAGGCGTCTCCGTCCAGATCGAGGCGCGCGACGGACCGGAGAGCCAGAAATAGCTGCGAGCTTCAAGCCGCGAGCGGCGAGCCGGGCTTCGAGCTTCAAGCGCCGAGCGGGAGGCTGCGAGCTGCGAGCTTCGAAACCCCGGGATCAGGATGAACTATTTGAAGATCATCGATACTACTTTCAAAGAGATGAAGAGACTGGCGCCCGCCCCATGAACGCCCGGGTCCGGATCACCACGTTCGCGACCCTCGCGCTCTTCTTCCTGGCGCTGGTCCTCGGCGCCCGGTTCGCCGTGCGGCAGATCGCGGCGCCCTTCGACGGAATCGAGCATTTCGTCCGCATGCCGCGCGCTCCCGCGCCGATGGCGGAATCCGACTACGGAGAGACGATCCGCAAGATCGATTGGGACGCGCCCGTCGCCGCTGCACCGGCGGCGAAAGTGAAAGGGAGCACAAGAACCGCCCCGCAAGTTTCACCTGCCCGCTTGGAGCGGATTGCCGCAGGGGAGTACCTGATCAGGGCCGCCGCGGTCGAACTGAAGGAAGGCACGCACGAACTCGTCTTCACGGATGTCTCGTTCACGCTGCTTTCGTTGGGACACGAGCCCGACCTCGAGGCGCTGACCTCCGCGTTGAAGCTCACCGAGGCCCAGAAGGCGTGCGTCGCCGCCCTCATCGACTGGAGGAAGGGGGCGATCGACGCCCTGACCGATCTCAAGGCGAAGGACGAGTCAAAGGAGAGAATCAACGAGAGCTTTCGCGAGGCCGTGAAATCCCTGCTCGATGCGGCGCAGGCGAAGAAGTACGAGGAGATGAAATCCGGGGGGGCTTGGCAGCTGGTCCAATCGAGGGGCGCCGCCACCGTTGCCCTCACGCAGGTTGGAACTGCGACCCAACCGGAGTTCGTGAGGACGCTCTTGAAAGACTTCGTCGAGAAGCGCAAGACCGAGTGAAAACCGGGACGGGCTACTTCGCGGGCGGAGCCTTGGGCGCGACGGCTTTCGGCGACGCGGACTTCGCCTTCACGACGGACACGCGGCGGCCCGAATCGAACCTCACGACCCCGTCGGCCGTCGCGAAGAGCGTCCAGTCGCGGCCCGTGAGCACGTTCTCGCCGGGGACGAAGACGGCGCCGACCTGGCGGACGATGATCCCGCCCGAGCGGATCGGCTGGCCGGCGTAGACCTTGATCCCGCGCCGCTGGCCGTTGCTGTCGCGGCCGTTGCGGCTGGATCCTTGTCCCTTTTTATGTGCCATGTTGAGCGGGAATTATAGCGAGAAGAGTCCTGAGTTCAAGGTCCAATGTGATCCCAGGTCCCGCGTCGATGGAAAAAGAACCCGGCGTTGGACCGACCTTGGACGTTGAACACAGGACACGGCCCCGCGTTCGAAAATGCACCGCGGAACTTTGAGGGCTCCGTCCAAATAGATTGTCGGCTCGCGCGTACAATTAGGAAAGCTCCGGCCGAACGCCGGGGCACGCTGGGGGGTTGATGATCCGTCTTCGATGGTTGGTGGTCGCGGTGTTGGCCACGCCGGGCTGCGGCCTCACGGGCTTCGAGGACGGCCATCGCCTGACGCCCGAGGAGATCCAGGCGCTCGTCGACGACGCGCCCTACCCCGAATACACGCCGAAGGGTGTCGCGGTCCAGCCGGACCGCGTCACCGTCAAGCCCGACGGGACGCGCACGATCAAGCTCAATCTCGTCGAAGCCCTGAAGCTCTCCCTCGCGAACAACCAGTCGTTCCTCGCCAGCAGCGAGAACCTCGACGTGCAGCTCCTCTCCCTCGAAGTGCTCCGGCGCAGCTGGTGGCCCCTGCAGTCGCCCCTCGCCGGCACGGTCGCCTGGGCCGACGCGAAGGACGCCGATCCGGCGAGTTCCGAATCGCTGTCCGCGTCGGTCAGCCAGAAGCTCCCGTACGGCGGCACGGCGTCTCTCTCGTTCTCGGAATCGGGGACGCAGGGAACCGGCCCCAACCTCTACGGGAGTGCGCTCACCGCGGGCGTGAGCATCCCCCTCTTCCGGGGCGGCGGCTGGCGCCTCGCGGTCGAGGGCAAGGTGTCCGCGGAGCGCGGCTACGTCTACGCGCGGCGGTCCTACGAGTACTCGCGGACGGAACTCCTCATCCAGACCGTCCAGAGCTTCTTCGGCCAGCTGCAGCAGGAAGTGACCATCGCCAACCTCGAGCGGAACCTGGAGAGCACGAAGCGCGGCGTCGAACTTGCGACCCTCAAGTTCGGCGCGGGAAAGGTGACCCGGACCGACGTCTTCCGCGCCGAGCTGGCCGTGAGCAACGCCCAGAACTCGCTGATCAACACCCGCGAGCAGGCGCGGCTCAGCCTGGACGCGTTCAAGATCGACCTGGGACTCCGCCCCGAGGACGAGCTGATCCTCGAGAAGGAGACGATCCAGTTCAAGTCGCTCACGGTGGAACCGAAAGAGGCGATCGACGGGGCGTTCGCGACGAATCCCCGCTGGCTCAACGCGCAGGATCAATTCGACGACGCGGGGCGGGACCTCGAAATCGCCGGCAACGCCACGCTTCCGCAGGTCAACGTCAGCGCCAACTACTCCTGGATCCAGCTGTCGGAGACGAGGCCGTTCGAGGAATTCGAGACGGGCTCGCGCGCCGTGGCGCTCGGCATGGATTTTTCGCTCGACCTGGACCGCTCGACGGTGAACCGGGACTACCAGGCGGCTGTCATAAGACATCGGCAGGCGCAGCGCGGCTTCCAGCGCGCCCGCGACGAGTTGGCGCGCGAAACCCAGCGGCTCCTCACCCTGCTGCGCCAGGCGGAGATTTCGATGAACCTCCAGGACCGCGCCAAGAGCGACGCGCGGCGAAACCTGGAGCTGCTCGAAAGCCAGTATGATCGGGGGACCTTGGCCGACAACCTCAGTCT
>DASTON010000069.1:0-9482 GCA_035762525.1 Planctomycetota bacterium
GCAAGCAGTTCGAAGGGCTCGAGGGGAAGGACTTCGAAGGGCTCGGCAAGGAGCTGGAAAAGGCCGCGGCCGAAGGCGACCCCAAGGAGCTCGAGAAACTGCTCGAGGCGATGGACGGGGAAGTGCAGGATCTCGAAGGGCTGCTCGAGGGGATGGAGATGCTCGGCGATGAGCTGGGCGAGCTGGAGGCGATGAAGGGCCGCTTCACGGGCGAAGGAAAGTCCTGCCTCTTCTGCGGCCGCAAGGGCGAGGGCTGAGAAGGCGGCGGGGGATGCGGCGCATTCCAGGCGGAAGGCAGCGGGTCGGGCGGTTCGGGGTCGGGCGCGGGTTTCGGCCGGGGCCCGGGGCCCGGACCTCGCGGCGAATACAACCCGGACGATCCCACGGTGTCGCGCAAGGCGCAGTCGCCGCTGAGCCCCGGGCGGATCATCAGCTCGATCCAGTTCAAGACGCTCCCGACGAAAGGCGAACTGCAGAGCTCGTACGCGGAGACGTACCGCGAGATGCGCGCGGAAGCGGCCGAGGCCTTGCAGCAGCAGGAAGTCCCGCCCGACTACCGGCTCCACGTCCGGGACTACTTCGAAGCCATCCGACCCGACAAGAAGAAGTAACCAGGTTGCATCCGGCATCCGGCATCCGGCATCCAGGATGCGGGATGCAGGCTGCTGAATGCTCTTGAAAGGACTCAGGAATGTCGTTCGAAGCAGAAGCCGGTAGATTCAGGAAGACGTTCTTGTCCCTCGCGGATGAGATTGGGAAAATTATCGTCGGCCAGCGCGGCACCGTCGAAGGAGTGCTGACCTGCCTCTTCGCCGGCGGCAACTGCCTCATCGAAGGCGTGCCGGGCCTGGGCAAGACGCTCCTCGTCAAGACGCTCTCCGAGGCGGTCGATCTCAAATTCTCCCGCATCCAGTTCACGCCCGACCTCATGCCCGCCGACATCATCGGGACGGAGATCATCCACGTCGACGAGCACGGCGCCAAGAGCCTCCGGTTCCGGCCGGGACCGGTCTTCGCGCAGGTCATCCTCGCGGATGAGATCAACCGCGCGACGCCCAAGACGCAGTCGGCCCTGCTCGAGGCCATGCAGGAGCACCGCGTCACGGTCGGCGGCACGACGCACGCCCTCGAAGAGCCCTTCCTCGTCATCGCCACCGAGAACCCGCTCGAGATGGAGGGCACGTACCTCCTGCCCGAGGCGCAGCTCGACCGCTTCTTCCTCAAGCTCGACGTCCCGTTCAGCACGCGCGAGGAGCTGAACTCCATTCTCGAACGGACGACCGGCACGGGCGAGACGTCCGTGACGCGGATCCTCGACGGCCCCCGGCTCCTCGAAGCGCGCAAGGTCGTGCGCCAGGTGGTCGCGGCGCCCGAAGTGAAGGACTACTGCTCGCGGATCGTGCTCGCGACCCATCCCGAGGTCGCGGGATCTCCGGACACGGCCCGGCGGTTCCTGCGCTGGGGCGCGTCGCCCCGCGGCGCGCAGGCGCTCCTCCTCGCGGGCAAGGTGCACGCGCTCCTCGCCGAGCGCTTCAACGTCTCCTTCCACGACATCCAGCGCGTCGTCCTTCCCTGCCTCCGCCACCGCATCGCCCTCAACTTCGAAGCCCAAGCTGAGGGCCTCAAGGAGGACGCAATCCTGACCAAGATCCTCGAGGTGACTCCGACCGCTGAGAGGGCCTTGGTGGGTTAAGGGAAGATTGCGGATTACGGATTTGGGATTTCGGGACCGGAAGTCTGAAATCGGCAATCGGAAATCGCCAGTTGTATGAAACAACCTCTGTTGTCCCCTGAGTTCCTCAGAAGGTTGGACCAACTCGAGATCGTGTCTCGCCGTCCATTCGCGGGACGTATCCGCGGCGAGCACCGGTCCGTGCGGCGCGGCCACAGCCTCGAGTTTGCCGACTACCGCAACTACATCCAGGGCGACGACCTCCGCTTCGTCGACTGGAAGCTCTACGCCCGGCTCGACCGCCTCTTCCTGAAGCTCTTCATGGAGGAAGAGGACCTCTTCGTCTACGTGCTGGTCGACGCGAGCCACTCGATGGGAATGGGCGAGCCGGTGAAGCTCCCGTTCGCCAAGAAGATCGCCGCCGCGCTCGGATACCTGGCGCTCGCGGGGACGCACCGGGTCTCCGTCCAGGCCTTCGACGCGGCGCTCCGGCCCGCGCTTCCGCTCGTGCGCGGCCGCGGGGGCTTCCCGAGGGTCACGAGCTACGTCGAGCGCATCATCGCGACGGGGTCGACCGACACGCGCTCGGCGTTCACGGACTTCCGCCGCCGGCTGCGCGGCACGGGGCTCGTGTTCCTGATCAGCGACCTCCTCGACCGCAACGGCATCCTCGACGGGTTGAAGCAGTTCCTCGCGGGCCGGTTCGACGTCACCGTCCTCCACACGCTGGCGCCGGACGAAGAGGACCCCGTAATCGAGGGCGACTGGCGGCTCGTCGACATCGAGGACGGCGGGGAAGTGCCGCTGTCCGTGTCGGCCCAGCTGCTCGAAGCGTACGGCAAGACCGTTCGCGCGTTCCGCGGGGAACAGCAGCAGATCTGCCAGCGCCTCGGCTTCCGTTACCTGCCGATCCGCACGGACCTCACGCTCGAAGGGATGTTCCTCCACCGATTCCGAGAACAAGGCGTTCTGAGATGAAGTCCATCTCGGCACTCTTTCGGATGCATCCGGTAGCCGGCATCCCGCATCCAGGATGCTGGATGCAGGATGCTGGATGCCAACCATGAGCTTCCTGTGGCCGGCTGGTCTTGGTTTTCTGGGGCTCATCCCGGGGATCCTGATCCTCTATTTCCTGCGCCTGAAGCGCGACGTCCGCGTCGTCTCCTCGACGTACTTGTGGAAGAAGACGGTCGACGCCTACCGCGTCAACCGGCCCTTCCAGCGGTTCCAGAACCACCTCCTGCTCTGGCTCCAGCTGCTCGCGGTCCTGCTCCTCGCCCTCGCCGCGTCGCGGCCGTACATCGAGCAGCGGCAGCGGACGAGCGGCATCCATCTCGTCCTCATCGACCAGTCGGCGAGCATGTCGACGCGCGAGGAGGGCGGCCGGACGCGGCTCGACCTCGCCCGCGACTTCTGCCGCGAGTTGATCGCCGGGCTCCCGGGCGGCGACCGGATGATGGTGATCGGATTCTCCGACCGGCCGCTCATGGCGGCGCCGCTGACCTCCGAACGCGGCGCGCTCCTGCGCGGCGTGGACGCGGTGCACCCGACGGAGCGGCCGACGCGCATCGAGGAG
The DNA here is from genome assembly GCA_035762525.1 of Planctomycetota bacterium. Lineage (GTDB taxonomy): Bacteria > Planctomycetota > MHYJ01 > MHYJ01 > JACPRB01 > DASRJF01. The sequence continues at coordinate 3,249 of DASTON010000069.1, forward strand.
GCGTGGCAGACCGCGCTTTCCGTGGCCCGCCAATTCGACCTCTCCGACATCTACCTCCTGAGCGACGGCGGGTTCCGCGCGCTGCCCCAGCTCACGGAGGCGCACGCGAATGTCCACTTCATCCCGTTCGGAAAGACGTGGGACAACCTGGGGATCGTCCACCTCGAGACCCGCGAATCCGACGAGGCGCAGCGCCGCGTCGAGATCTTCGCGCGCGTTGCGAACCGCCGCGACCAGTCCGTCCAGGCGACCGTCGAGTTGCGCGTCGCCGACCGGCTCATCGATGCCAGGTCCGTGGAGATCGGCGCCGGCGAGGAGCAGGGCGTGGTCTTCGAGCGGGCCGCGAGCGAGCAGGGGATGGCGGAAGTCCGGATCACCGGCCTCGACGCCTTCGCTTCGGACGACCGCGCCTGGATCCCGCTCGGCGGCGCGGAGCTCGTCCGCGTCGTCCTCGTCGGCGAGGAGAACGTCTTCCTCAAGCAGGCCCTCGCCATGAATCCGCGCATCGAGCTGACCGTCGTTCCGCCCGCCGACTTCGCGAAGGTGCGGGGGAGTTTCCGGGAGTCCGACCTCATCGTCTTCGACGGCGCCGATTCCGGCCCGATGGAGCAGGGGACCTGCCTTTATCTCGGCGTCGCGCCCTCCGCGCCCGGCTTCGGCGGCGGCAAGGAGGTCGAGAATCCGACGCTGCTCAAGTGGGACGCGGAACATCCGCTGACGCGCTACATCAACTTCTCGACGCTCCACATCGGGAAGGCCGTCGAGGTCTCGGTCCCGTCGTGGGGCCGGACGCTGCTCTCGAGCGACCGCGGGCCGATCATCTCGGTCGGCGAGCGCGGCGGGCTCCGCGTCGCGTGCGTCGCGTTCCGCATCCTCGACTCCGACTGGCCGCTGCGCGTCTCGTTCCCGATCTTCTTCGCGAACGCCGTCCGGTGGGCGCGCGAGGAGGATCCGACGACCGCCGACCGGATCGTGCGCCCGGGCCAGCCGCTCTCGATCCGCGCGCCGCGGGAGCCGCAATCCGGAAAGCTGACCGATCCCTCCGGTACCGTGAAGGACATCGCGGCCGCCGGTTCGGATCGCATCCGCGTCGCGGAGACGGAGCGGCCGGGCGTCTACCGCATGAAGTGGGAGAAGCGGCCGACGGAGACGCTGTACGCCGTCAGCCTGACCGACCCGGGGGAGTCCGACATCCGGGTGCCCGACAAGATCGACATGGGCGGCACGCAGCTCCAGGCGCGCGAAGGCTCCGCGTTCGTCCGCGTGGAGTTCGCGGCCTGGCTCGCCCTTCTCGGACTCGCCGTGCTCATCATCGAGTGGCTCGTCTACCAGTACTCGAGGAGCCGCTCGTGATCACCTTCGAGAATCCGGGGCTTCTCTGGCTGCTGCTCCTCATTCCCGGGGTCTTCATCTTCCGGAGCCGGGCCAAGCGGGCGGGAGGCGTCCGGGGTTTCGTCATCCTCGCCTCCCGCGCCCTCCTGATCCTCCTCCTGGTCGGCGCCGCGGCGCAGCCGTCGATCCGCCGCCGAACTGATTACGTCACGACCTATTTCCTGCTCGACCGCTCGGGCAGCATTCCCGACGTCCAGCAGAGGCGCAGCCTCGAGCTCGTGCGGGAGGCGGTCGCGTCCAAGAAGCGGAAGGAAGACCGCGCGGGACTCATCGTCTTCGGCGAACGGCCGCTCGTGGAGGAGGTTCCCTCCGCGTCCCTGAAAGTCGGCGAGGTCTTCTCGATCGTCGAGACGGCCAACACCGACATCGGCGCCGCGGTCCGCCTGGCGCTCTCGACGTTTCCCGAGGACGCGCAGAAGCGGATCGTCCTGCTGACGGACGGCAACGAGACACGCGGGTCGACCCTCGAGGCGATCCGCCACGCGACGGCGGCGGGCGTTCCCGTCGACGTCGTGCCGCTCAAGTACCGCCACGACAACGAGGTCGTGCTCGACGAGCTGACGATCCCGCGCAAGGCGGAGCGCGACGAGCCCTTCCAGGTCCGGATCAACGTCGGATCGCTCGGGTCGTCCACGGGATCGCTGAAGCTGTTCTGCGACGGCAAGCTGATCGGGGCGCGCGACGTCTCGCTGGCGAAGGGAGACAACGTCTTCGTCTTCTCCCACGCGCTCAAGGAGGGCGGCTTCCACCTGTTCGAGGCGCAGGTGGACGCGCCCGGCGACGCGATCCCGCAGAACAACCGGGCGCAAGCCTACACGATCATCGAGCAGGACGCATTCGTGCTCCTGGCGGGCGGGACGCAGGAGGACGTCCGCCACGTCGCCTCGGTGCTCCAGGACGAGGGCATCGCCCACCGGGTGCGGATCGCGGGATCGCTGCCGCGCGACCTCGGCGAATGGCAGAGCTACGACGTCGTCTTCTTCGCCAACCTCGGCGCGGACGCGCTCACGCGCGACCAGATGGAGATGATCGAGTCGCTCGTCAAGGACCTCGGGGCCGGCTTCATCATGACGGGGGGCGAGAAGAGCTTCGGATCGGGCGGCTACCTCAACACGCCGATCGCGCGCGTTCTGCCGGTGGACCTGGACGTCCGCCAGAGCCAGGTGCTTCCGAACGGCGGGATCATCTTCCTCATGAGCCACATCCCGTGCATCGGAGACCAGTGGTCGAAGGACATCGCGATCAACTCGCTGAACGCGATGACGGATTGGGACGAGTACGGGCTGTACGTCGGCGGGGCCAACGCGCCCCTGATCCCCCTGGCGCCCGCGACGGGGAAGGAAGACCTGCGGTCCATCATCAACCGGGCGTCCTTCGGAACGATGCAGGCCGCGAACCCCTACGTCGACGCCGCGATCGCGGCGTTCGCGGCGAGCCGGAGCTCCTACCGCCACATCGTGCTCGTCACGAACGGCGGCACGGCGTCGCCGACCGATGATCGAATCGCGGCCCTGCGCGCGGCGCGGATCACGATGTCCGTCGTCGTCATCGAGCCGTACGGGCGCGGCGGCAACCTGGACGCCCTTCGCGCCGCGGCCGCCGCGGCGGGGGGATCGTTCTACGTGATCCAGCCCAGCCAGTACGACCGGGTGCCGCAGGTGTGGATGCGCGAGTCGGCGCGCGTGAAGAAGGGGCTCTTCTACGAGCAGCCGTTCACGCCGCGCGTGTCCGTCGCGAGCGAGCTCCTCGAGGGAATCCCGGCCAACGCCCTTCCGATCCTCGGCGGCTACAACATCACGTCCCGGAAGGATCCCACGGAGGTGCCGCTGATCGGGCCGCAGAACGATCCGATCCTCGCGCACTGGAACTGCGGACTGGGGCGTTCCGTCGCGTTCACGTCGGACGCGTCGGGACGTTGGGGCGGGGAGTGGGTGAAGTGGACCCGCTTCCGCCCGTTCTGGGCGCAGGCCATCCGGTGGTGCCAGCGGCGCACGCCGCCAAGTCCGTACTCGCTGACGCTCCAGAAAGGGCGCGAGCCCGGGACCGCCGAGGCGATCATCGACGCGGTCGACTCGAAGGGGCGGTTCGTCAACTTCCTGGCGCCGAAGGGGAACCTGGTCAGGCCCGACCTCTCGACGGGGACGATGGACTTCCAGCAGGTGGGTCCCGGGCGGTATCGCGCCTCGTTCCCGACGGACAAGCAGGGCGGGTACGTCGTCAACGTGCGGTACGGCGAGCAGGGGCGGAGCTTCCTGATGCGCGGCGGTTTCGTGCCGCCGTTCCATCCGGAGTACCGGAGCTTCGAGGACAACGCGCCGCTGCTGACGCGGGCGGCGGACGAGACCGGCGGGCGCGTGATGGGCCCGGGGCTGGACTGGTTCGCGCCGACGGCCCAAGTCGCTTACGCGGCGAAGCCGATCTGGCCGGCGCTCCTCGTGATCGCGCTCATCCTGCTGCCGCTCGACATTTTCGTGCGGCGCGTGATCGTCGGGATCTCGGACGTGGTCCGGTTCGTCCGGAGATTCCTGCCGGCCAAGAAGGAGACGAAGCGCGATCCGGTGAAGGAGGCGCTCGTGGCGGCGCGCGCTCAAGTGACGGCGCTGGAGCTGACGTCCTGGTCGGCGCCCGAGGGCGGGGCGGAAGTCTCGGCGCTGGACGAGTCGGCGGTTCCCCCGACGCCGGCCGGCGCGCCGGTCGAACCCGCGTCCGATCCCGTGTCGAAGCGGCTGATGGAAGCGAAACAGCGCGCGCGAAAGAAGTTCGAACGATGAAGCTCATCGGCAGGGCCCTGGTCCTGGTCGCGATCCTCGCGGTTATCGCGTGGACGCTCGCGCTCCGTCCCGCGGATCGCCCTGTCTTCACCGACGTCTCGGGCCTCTGGCGGATGCGGGAGACGCACTCCGACTTCGGGGGGGCGCTTCGCTGGACGTGGCTGGAAATAAAACAGGACGGCGACCGGCTGGAGATCCTCGCGTGGGAGGACGGCGACACGTGGAAGGCGTGGGGGAAGGGGCGGGTCGAGGGGAAACGCGCGCTCTTCCAGTGGTGGGGCGCCGACAAATCCTGGCGCGGCCTGGCGACGCTCCGTCTCAAGGACGGGGAGTTGATGGGGATCTTCCAGCGGCTCGACGTGCACGCGGGCGAGCAGTATTGCCGGGGAGGAAAAGTTGCCAGTTCCCGGTTGCCCGTCGCCGGCAGAGAGGCCAAAGAGGGGCGGGCGGGCGGCTTTGACATTTCTCGGTCGCGGCCCTAGAATTCGCCCTTCGTCGCAAGCCTTCAGGGGCCTGTAGCTCAGCTGGGAGAGCGCTGCACTCGCATTGCAGAGGTCGTGGGTTCGAATCCCATCAGGTCCACTTCGACTCGCCGCCCTTTGGTGGTTGCGGCTCGCTCAGTGCAGGCACTCCTGGAGTCGAGAATCGCCGTCATTTTATGCGAGTCGAAGTGTGGTGAGCGAGGCTTGACAGTCCCCAAGTCGTCAAGCCGAGTCGAACCACGTGCAATCTGGTTCGCCGCGGGTACCTGAAGGGCCACTTCGACTCGCCACCGCTTGGTCGCTGTGGCTCGCTCAGCGCGAGCAATTCCTAAAGAAACTGAATCTGGCTCCATCAAGCGAGTCGAAGTGGCCCGAGCCTGTCGAGGGCCGTGCAGGCACTTCCTTCAGCCGAGTCGAAGTGTGGTGACTCGCCCTGAGCGCAGTCGAAGGGGCGAGGAGCGGAGCGAAGCGAGGGGGAGTCGAACCACGTGCATGCACTTTTCTGCAAGTTTCAACGTCCCAAGTTGGCGTGTCGTCAGGGCGAGAAGATCTTCTGATACTCATCAAGGGCTTCAGGCCAAGGCGGATCCGTCCAGATGTCCAGGAGCCACACTCCGGGTTCGCGGTCGAGGGTAATTTTCAAGAACGGACAACAGGCCATTTCGCGCCGGTACCAGCGATCGACGTACTTCCAGAAGTCATCGACTCTCTTCGACACCCCTTCCTTGTCCAGCGAAAGCTGAAGTCTCCCGCGCTCAAGAACCACCCTTGGACGAACCAACAACCCCTCATGATCCCTGATTTCAGATTTGCATTCCCTCGCGATGGCGACCAACTCCGCTTTCAAGGTATCGGACGCCAACGTGCACGTTGATGGCCATCGGGGCGAGGAAGAGCAACTGCAGATCGCCGATAGGAATAGGCCCGAGAGGACGATCAAAGTCGAAACCAGACGTTTCACGAAGCCATTCTACAGGGAGCCGCTTCAACCGAGTTGAACCCCGTGCAGGCACGACGTCGACTCGCGCGCCCGGCACTTAACAAGTTCATGACTTGTCGGGAAGTGTTGTTTGGGGATAATCGCGGCAACAAACGGAGGGATTACCCATGAGTTACGTCGATGGATACGTCATCGCGGTTCCCAAGAAAAACCTGCGCGCCTACCGCAAGATGGCCGAGTGGGGCAAGCGGGTGTGGATGAAGTACGGCGCCGTCAGCTACTTCGAGTGCGTGGGGGACGACCTGAAGGTGAAGAAGGGCTGCGGCGTGGGCTTCCCGCGCCTCGCCAAAATCAAGAAAGGCGAAACCGTCGTGTTCTCCTTCATCGTCTACAAGTCCCGCAAGCAGCGGGACGCGATCAACGCGAAAGTGATGAAGGACCCGAGCATGGGCAACATGGCCTCGTTCACGATGCCCTTCGAAATGAACCGCTTCGCCATGGGCGGATTCAAGACCATCGTCCAAGCGGGGAAATAGACGCCTGAAACTACGCCGAGCTTCTCAAGATCTCGGTGATGCGGGCGAGGTGGTGGTCGTCGTGCTCCGCGACGAAGTACGCCAGGTCGACCACCGTCATCCGAGTGCGCAGC
>DASTON010000070.1:0-9558 GCA_035762525.1 Planctomycetota bacterium
CTGAAGGTCAAGAGTCCCATGGTGTCCTCCGTTCGAGATACGCGACGAGACGGATCTCCGGTTGGGTGGCTCGCTCTGAGCGAGCGAAGCGAGTCGAAGAGCTTGCCATGAGCGGCGTCGAATGGCTCCCCGGGCGGGACTCGAACTCGCTCTCTTGGGAGGCCTTGATCTACAGCCTACTTCGCCTGTGCCATCCGGAAGAAGCCGCGGCGCCACGACGCTTCGACCAGAGTAATGTCGGCCTCCATTTCCTGCGCCGTCGCCAGCTCCAGGCGCGATTCGGCCTGCCGGCCCTCCAGGAAAAACCACATCGCGGCCGCCGCGTAAGAAGCCCCGGCGTTCTCGGCGAGGCCCTCGGAATGGATGGCCAGGCTCACGAGCTGGTCCGAATGCAGCGAGTCGAGCGGCGTGTCTGAGGTCGAGGGATCCAGCCTCACCGAAAGCCCCGATTCATGGATCTTCTTCAGGACGCCGCGCACCGATTTTCCGTCAGCGGTCTTCAGCGTGATCTCCTGGTTGAGACGCGCTTTCAGCGTCTTCTGGATCGCCTCCCAGAATGTCGCGGCCGCGGCCGCGGCGGCGCGGTCGGCCGTCAGGCTATCCCGGCAGGGTTCAAGCGATGGATCGGCGATCGCCGCATCCAGCTCCTTGATGACCTCGGCGTAAGCCCGCTCTTTCAAGCGCTTCAGGAGTTTCGCGGCGCGGTCCCCGAACGCCTTCAAGGCGGCCTCTTCCGCGACCATCGCCCGCTTCGTCGCCTCCACCTTCTTGAGGTGTTCCAGGAGCGACAGGTCGCGCTCGGCCGCGTTGTTGACCTCCGGCGTGGAGTGTTCGGATGCCTCTTTGATGAGGCGTTCGGCGTCGACATGGGCCGACTTCCGCGCCGCACGCACCGCGTCGACGTACGCTTTACGCGCGTCGTTTTCGATCCGCTCGATCAGCGCCTTCGCCCTCCGCTTCAAGGATTCCTTCGGCGTCGAAGCGGAGTACTTTTCAAGGGAGGCGATGGCGTCGAAGAACTTCCGGTTTTTCGCCAGCGTGTCCGCGGCGGATCGGACGCCTTCGAATTCCTTGTCGATCGCCGTCACGGCGTCCGCTTCGAGCTCGACGCACCGTGCGAGCGCCTTCTTTCCCGCGGCGGTGAAGGGGTATCGCACGCACACCTCGTGGTAGGCGGCCAGGACGACATCCGGCCTGCCCCCGCTCGCGATTTCCTTCCGGGCGGCCTCGTCCATGAGGGTTTGCGCCAACGTCTCGGGAGAGGACTCCTGCGTCTTCGCCGGTTCGGATCCCGCCTGCTTGGGTTCCTGGGCCGCGGCCGGGGCGGGCGGCACCGACGGAGCCGGGGCGTCGGTCTTTCCGCATCCCGCGAGAATCGCGGCCAGGGCGAGCGTCAGTCGCTTCATGGGTCCTTCGGTCCTGGAAGCTTGCGGTCGTAGATGCGGAGCTCCTCGTGCGCCACCGGGAAATCGGCCTCCTCCTGGGCCTTCCAGAAGGACTTCTCGTCGTCCTCGATGTGGCGGCGGTACTGCGCATACCACTTCTGGAGCTCCGCGGGGCCGTCGATGGGTTCCCGGGTGATCCGCTGCGCCAGGACGCGCGCCAGCCGGCGGATTTCGTCGTTGCCGTCGGCTAGCATTTCCATGACGAGCGGGATAGCGACGCCGCCCGTCTTCTCGATGGCATTGAAAGCCGCCGTCATCACTTCCCGCGATCCGCCGAGCGCGACCTTGAAGCTCGGCAGCGCGGCCCAGTCCCGCATCATCCCGAGCTGCCGCACCGCTTCGACCTGGAGCTCCTTGTCCTTCGCCTTCATCATGATCTCGCGAAGGACGTCGATCGAGAACGGACGGAGCTTTCGAAAGGCGGAGGAGAACGCCGCCCTCATCCGGTGGTCGGAAGGGGGCTTGGTCCGGAAACAATCGCCCAGGAACTCGCACGAGCCCTTCGTGTGAATCCGGCGCGCGAGTCCGAGCACGACGTATCTCCGGGCGACGTCCTCATCCGCCACCGCCCACGCGAAGTTGGTTTTCAGTCGGGGCCCGAGATCCAGCTGCGACAAGGCTCCCGCGATCAGGAGCATGGGATCCCGTTCCTTTTCGACCTGAAGCGCTTTTGCCAGGGCGCTCAACGCGAAGGGGGCGGGAGGGCTGATGAGCCGGCGCGCGGCGGTGCCGCGGGCGGCGGCGCTTTCCGATTCCAGGTCGGCGAGCGCCGAGAACTGGCCCTGGCCCAAGGTTCCGGTGATCTCGACCGCCTTGGCCGACTCCGGCAGAACTTCCGCCGTCAGCCCGAGCTCTTCGATCGAGACTTTTTCAAAGGGCGCTTCCGTGGGGCCATCCGAGAGCGCCGTGGCGCCCTTCGCGTCCCGCACCAGGCGCATGAATTGGAAGAGCTTCCCCTTGAGCCCGGCGATCGAGTCGCGTTCGGCCGCGGGCGCGCGCTTCTCCAGGATCTCCAGGAGGTCGCGCGTTTCGGCGCAGATGTCGAGGCTCACGACCAGCTCCCGCCGCCGGGTCGCGTCGCGCTCCGGCTTCGCCGACGCCTCCTCGAAGAGCTTCGTCGCCTCCGCGAGCCGGGACTCGCACTGGCGGCGCGCTTCGGGCCACGTGACGAAATCGGCCACGACGGAGACGGCCGGAAGCCGGACGGTCCCCCTCGCCGTGACCACGACGACTTCGGCGCCTTCCCGGGTGACCGTCCCTTCGTGGATCTTTCCGTCACGAGTGATTACGGTTCTATCTGGAGGAGGGAATGAGACCAGAAGAAGAGAGATGACAAGTGCGTACCGCATATTGGATCGGCCTATCTGGCGATTCTTGATTCTCGATTCTGGATTCTCGGGCCCAGAATCAAGAATCGAAGATCGAGAATCGCTCGTTTACGCCAATCTCTTACGTAACAGTTCTTCTGCAGTTTGGGCTTTCACCCGGCCTTGTGTTGCCTTCATGACCTGGCCGACGAGGAACTTGATGGTCGAGTCCTTTCCGCCCTTGAAGTCGGCGACCGCCTTGGGATTCGAAGCGAGGACGCCGTCGACCGCCTTTTCGATCGCGCCCGCATCCGTGACCGTCGCCATCCCGCTCTCGCGGACGATGTCCGCGGGAGAGCGGCCGGTTTCCACGGAGCGCGCGAGCGCCTCCTTGGCCGAAGCGACCGTCACGATCCCGGCGTCGATGAGTCCGAGGAGTTCAACCAGCGCGGCGGGGGCGAGTTTCGACGTTTCCAGCGTGAGGCTGCGCTCGTTGAGGACCCGGGGGATTTCGTTCACGACCCAGTTGGCCACGGTCTTGGCCTTGCCCGCGGCCCGCGCCGCCGATTCGAAAAACGCGGCGGTCGCCTTGTCGGACGAGATGATGTTGGCCTCGTACTCGCCCAGGGCGAACTCCCGCACGAATCGGACCGCCTTTTCGGCGGGCATTTCCGGAAGCGAATTTCGGGCCACCTCGATCTCCGCCGCGGAGATTTCGAGGGGCGGCAGGTCGGGTTCAGGGAAATAGCGGTAGTCGACCGCGCCTTCCTTGATCCGCATGATCCGGGTCTCGTTCTTCTCCGGGTCGTACAGGAGAGTTGCCTGGACTAGCGGCCGTCCCGCTTCGGTCTCGGCGACGTGCCGTCGGTACTCGGCTTCAATCGCCTTCTGCACGTACCGGAAGGAATTGAGGTTCTTCACCTCGGTCTTCACGCCGTAGGAACTCGATCCCCGGGGTCGGATCGACACGTTGACGTCGCACCGAAGCTCGCCTTTTTCCATGTCGCAGTTCGAGATCTCGGCGGTCCGGAGCATCGCCTTGAGCGACGTCAGATAGGCGTGGGCCTCGTCGGCGCTGCGGAGGTCAGGCTCGGTGACGATTTCCAGGAGCGGCACGCCCGCGCGATTGAGATCGACAAACGATCTAGATCCCGCTTCTTCGTGGATCAGCTTGCCGGCGTCTTCTTCCAGGTGCGCGCGATGGATCCGGACCGTTCGCGCTCCCGCCTTGGTCCGGATTTCGACGGCGCCGCCTTTCGCCAGCGGCACGTCGAACTGGGAGATCTGGTAATTCTTCGGAAGGTCGGGATAGTAGTAGTTCTTCCGGTCGAACTTCGTCCGGGGGGCGATCGACGATCCGAGCGCGAGCGCGGCGCGCAGGCCCAGGTCGAGCGCCTTGGCGTTGAGCGTCGGAAGCGTACCGGGATGGCCGAGGCACACCTGGCAGGTCAGGGTGTTCGGAGGGGCGCCGAACCGGACTTCGCAGCCGCAGAACATCTTGGTCCGGGTGTCGAGCTGGACGTGGGTCTCGATGCCCGCGACGAGTTCGTAGTCGACGGCGGTGGCGGCCATGATCGAGGAAAAAGCTACTTGGAATCCGGGGCGGCGTCCACGATGGACTTCTCGCCCGGCGCGAGGTAGGGAAGCCGGGAGCGCCAGCCCGGGTGCGCGCGGCGCCACTCGACGAACATCGCGACCGCCTGTTCCCGGCTCCCGCCGGTCTTGAGCGTGGCGAAAGCGGCTTGAATGCCGTCGAGCGAGAGCCGCGGCACGCGCTTCGCCAGCGCGCTGAGACGCAGCGCCTCCCGGAACTCGGCCGTCGCCGCCTCGGTTTGGCCGGAGCCTTCGAGGATCCGCCCCAGCAGATAACGATGGTAAGCGGACGTCGGGTAGAGCTCGACCGCACGGCGGGCGTGGCGCTCCGCCTGCCGGAGGATGCCTTCGCCGAACGCCGCGTCGATTCCGGATGCGGCTCGCTCGAGTCTCCGGGAGAACGCTTCATTCACTTCGGCCAGGCGCGCCTCGATCGCCGCGGACCTCGGACGCCGCCGCAGGGCTTCCTCCAGGAAAGCGATGGCGAGTTCGGCCGGTCGGTTGTTCTCCGGGGTCGCCTCGATCTCGCCCTTGGCCATCCATCGGTGGTATTCGCTCATCGCCCGCTTGTAAACGGGGCCGGCGTCCAGCGGATTGGCCTCCGCCGCGGCTTCCAGGTGAAGGTCCGCTTCGCTCCTGGAGATCTCCGCCCGGGTGACGAGATCGTCCGCTTCAAGGAACCTGGGCGCAACCCAGCCGGCCAGGGGGAGCGCGATGAGAAAAAGCACGACGGCGCCCGCGGCGGGGACGGCGATTCCGGCGGTCGACGGCGGCTCGAGTCGCGAGACGAGCGCCAACGCGCCGAGGGAAAGAAAGAAGTAGTGCCGGAAGGCGGGATCGGGGAGATCGAAATCGACCAGGAAATGGACCGCGGCGCCCGCGAGTCCTGCGACCAACCCGATTCGGGCGAAGTCGCCGAAGTCCGCCTTTCGCAAGGCCAGCCAATAGACCGCTCCTCCGGCGGCCGCCAGGACGAGCGCCGTCGTCGCGTCGCCAAACGCTCCTTGGAAGCCGAAGGCGGCGAGCCAGCCGGCGACGAGTCCGATACCGAGGGGAAGTCGGAACGCGTCCAAGGGACCGGAGGGCTCTGAAGCCGGCGGACCCAGGGCTTTGAATCCGGCGATGACGAGCAGACCCGCAAAGGCCGCGAGGCCCAGTACGCCCAGCTCCACCAGGATTTGCAGGTAGTCGTTGTGGACCTGCGTGACTTCCTCCTGGCGATCGTCCTTGTGATCGTAGTAGTGGTCCGCGAAGTTGTTCATCCCGACGCCGAAGTGATGGTCCCTGGCGATGTGGACGGCCGCATCCCAATAGACGTCGCGGATCGCGATCGCTTCGGACCGCTTGGCCAGCGCCTTCGGCGAGAGCGGTCCCGAGACGGCGATCGCGCCGACCAGGACCACGGCCGCGCCGCACGCGATGAGAATCGGTTTCTTCCAGTCGGGCCGTCGTCGCATCACGACGAGGAGGGCGAGCGCCATTCCACCCACCCACGCCGCCACCCAAGCCCCGGTCGCTCCCGTCCTGGATAGATCGAAGACTCCGAGCGCCGCCAGGAAGAACAGGATCCCGCGGACCGCGAGCGACTTGGAATCGACCGCCACGCCGATCGCGAACGGAATCGCAAGAACGAGGAAGCCGCCGAACGTATTCGGATACCCGTTGAAGGTGCTCCACGGTTCGCGCGCGCCGGCGCGGCCCGCGAATTCTCCATCCTCGGCGTGCCGCACTCTCGGATCGTCCTGAAGTTCTCCCAGCTGGACGTATTGAATCGCGCCGTACACGACGACGACCGTCACGATGGAGATCAAGACGCTGTACAGCCCGTTCCGTCCGGAGGGTCCGAAGAGGTGAACCGCGAGCGGAATCGACAGCGCGGCCGCGCACAGGCCGGCGGCCCCGTCCAGGGCGCCCAGGCGAAAGGACGCGCCGAAGCTGGTGATCAGCGACAGCGCGGCGAGCGAGACGAGGGGAATCTCGAAGCCCGTCAGCCGCCACGGCAGGCGCCGCTCCAGCGCGCGGGCCGCGAGCCACACCGCGGCGGAGAGCGGGACCAGGAGATGGGCGACGAGGTTGGCGCCCCACGAGCCATCGCCGCCCCGCAGCGAGAGCCGGAGCGCGGCGTGGGCCGCGAAGAGGCCGAGCGCGGACGCGTCGAGGATCCGGGCGGCGCCGGGGTCAGCTCGCTCCGGAGTCATGTTTCCTTCCGGTGCGGTCGAGCAGGCCGATGATCCCGAACGTCAGGAGGAGCTGCGCCAGGATGAGGGCGGCGCCGAGCGCGTCGACCTGGAGGAGGAGGGTCGCGGCGAGTCCCGTCATGGCGGTCATCGCGTACACCGTCAGCGCGGCGCCTCTCGGCGTCATGCCGAGCGCGACGAGCCGGTGGGCGACGTGGTTCCGGTCGCCTTCGAAGATCGGCTTGCGGTTCCGCAGTCGCGTGAGGATGACGCTCGCCATGTCGTAGAGCGGCACGGCCAGGACCACGAGCGGGATGGTCCAGGCGAAGGGCCGCCGCTGGGCCGCGGGCTCGTAGAACGTGAACGTCACGGTCAGCGCGGCGAGCGAGAAGCCGACGAACAGGCTCCCGCCGTCGCCGATGAAGACCCTCGCGGGAGGGAAATTGAACAAGAGGAACGCCGCGCTCGCGCCGGCCAGCGAGGTGAGCGCCGCGGCCACGAACCACTGGCCCGTCTCGGCCGCGATGAGCGCGAAGGCCGCGCACGCGAGAAACGTCACGCCGCCGGTCAGCCCGTCCATGTGATCGAGGAGGTTGAACGCGTTCGTGACGCCCACGATCCACAAGACGGTGATCGCGCCTCCGATGAGGTTGGCCGCGGTCGATCCCTCCAAGAAGAGCGAGAGCCGCTCGCCGCTCCCGAGAACGAAACCCGCGGCGACCACTGTTTGCACGAGCAGCTTGACGCGGGGCGTGAGCTTCCATCGATCGTCCGCGGTTCCGAGGAAGACGATGACGAGCGAGCCGGCGCCGAGCAGGAGAAGGTCCGGCGCCTTGGTCAGCGCCCCGGGCGCGAACTTTGTCACCTCCGACGGCAGGCCGAAGGTGTGGCCCTTGACGATGAGCCAGCAGGCGGCGAGTCCGGCGGCCAAGGCAAAGAGGTGGCCGAGGGCCACCGCGATTCCGCCGCCGTACGGCATCGGGACGGCGTGCGACTTGCGCGGTCCGGGCTGGTCGACGAATCCGACCCGCCGGGCGATCTTGATGATGAAGGGAAGGGTGAACGCCGTGACTGCGAACGCGGCCGAAACGCTGAGGAGGAGAATCCAGATCATGGTTCGCCTTTAGCCATCCGCCTTCAGCCGTCGGCCGGAGGCGCCAGGCCGAGGGCAGAGGGCCCATGGCGGAAGGCTAGAGAACGGCGTTGATTTCCTTCTTCATCGCCTCGGCCGCCGCGGCCACCGCCTTTGCCCACTGATCACCGGGGAACTTCGACTTCCAGGGCTCCTTCTCGTACGCGAAGATGACGCTCCGTGAAGCGTTGCAGATCGCGCCCAAGCCCTCGCGGCCGAAGCCGGCCTTGAGGTCCGACACGGTCGCCCCCTGCGCGCCGTAGCCCGGCACCAGGAAGAACGCCGTGGGAAGCGCTTCCCGCACGCGGACGGCCTCCTCGGGGTGGGTCGCCCCTACGACGGCGCCGACCGAACTCCACCCGTACTTGCCCATCAGGTCCGAGCCCCATTGCGCGACGCGGTCCGCCACGTGGAGGTAGAGCGGGCGGCCGTCGATCAGCCGGTCCTGGAAATCGCCCGACCCCGGATTCGACGTCTTAACCAGCACGAACAGGCCGCCGTCGCGCTTCTTCGCCTCTTCGAGGAAGGGCGCCATGCTGTCGGAGCCGAGGTAGGGATTGACCGTGATCGCGTCGCAGGAAAACGTGTCGAGATGCGCCTCGGCGTAGGCGCGCGCGGTGTCCGGCACGTCGCCCCGCTTCACGTCGCCGATGACGAGGAGCCCCTTCTTGTGCGCGTGGCGGCAGAGGGCGTAGTACGTCACGATCCCGAACGGGCCGAGCCGCTCGTAGAAGGCGATCTGCGGCTTGACGGCGACGGCGTGATCGCGGACGGCGTCGATGATCTCGCCTCCCCATTCCAGGATGGACTGCGCCGCGCGCTCGACGTCCGACTTCGCGCCGCGCTGGAGGTCGGGAGGGAGGTTTTCGATCCGGGGGTCGAGCCCGACGACCACCCGGCTGTTCTTGGATTTGATCGCATCGATGAGTCGATCCGAGAATGGTTTCATTGAAGGGCGATACTAACTCACGCGGATTGAAGCTCCAAGCTCCATGCTCCGAAGCTTCCAGCTGGGCTTCGAGCTGGGAAGCTCCAAGCCAGAGGCTGCAAGCTCCGAAGCTCCGGAGCTGCAGGCTTGAGGCTCGGGGCTTGGAGCCCAGCAGGGAGCTGGGAGCCAGAAGCTGGGAGCTCCCATTCACGGTTGGACTTTGATATCCGTATTCCTATAATGCCCCTCCGTTTCCCGAACCCAGGAGGACTTCACATGCGGTCGTTTCCGATTGTCGCTTTGATCCTGGCCTTCGCGCTCCCGTCGTCCGCCCAGGACCGGGCCGCGCTCGAACGCGACATCGAGAAGGCCGTGGAGCGCCTCTACTCGGAGAAAGGCACCGAGTCGGATCTCGCCCGCCAGGAGCTGACCGAGATCGGCCGCCGCGCCGCGGCCCGCGTCGTGCAGGAGCTGGGCGGAAAGACCGGGAGCGATCGCAAGCCCAACGCCCGGGTGCGCCGGCTGCTGTGCGAGATCCTCGGCGCGATCCGGGACAACTCGGCGGCGGTCGTCGACGGACTGGCGGAACGGCTCAACGACAACGAAGAGCACGGCCTCAGCGTCGCCGCGGCCGCGGCGTACGCGCTCGGCCAGATCGCGGACGAGCGCTCCATCCCGGCGCTGGTGAAGGCGCTCAATTCGAAGGTGGCCGAATCGGACCGCTGGCTCAAGCGCTCCTGCATCTGGGCGCTCGGCATCCTGCGCGCCAAGGACGCGGTTCCGGCCCTGCTGAAGGCGACCGAGGACAAGAATGCCGCGGAGATCGGCGGCTACGACAAGCGCCACCTGATCCGCGCGGACGCGGCGGACGCCCTGGGCGCCATCGGCGCGAAGGACGCGGTCGAGCCGCTCGGCAAGCTGCTGTCGATCACCGAAACCAATCCCGCGTCCCAGCAGCAGGTCGCCGTTCATGCGG
>DASTON010000071.1:0-3306 GCA_035762525.1 Planctomycetota bacterium
CGTCGTTCAGGATCGCGCGCCGCAATCGTCAATCCTCAATCGTCAATCGTCCAGGTTTTCGTCCCCGCGAGTTGCCTCAGTGGATTTTGTCTCCCTGGGGTCTTACCATGTCTGGATGTGCGAGGGGTTCCCCGAATTCGCCCGCCGGCCCGATGAAGCGCTCGACCTCGTGGAAGGCGCTCTCCTCATCGCCCGCGAGGCCTACCCCGACCTGGACCTGTCCCGCTATCGCACCAAGCTCGACAAGCTGGGCGACGAGGCGCGCCGCGGGCTGCCGCCGCGCGCGACGCCGGCCGCCGTCGTCGACTCGCTCAACGAGTTCCTCTTCGGCCGAGCCGGATTCCGCGGCAACAACGAGGACTACTACGACCCCCGCAACAGCTACATGAACGAGGTGCTCGACCGGCGGCTGGGCATCCCGATCACGCTGTCGATCCTGTACTGCGCCGTGGCCCGCCGGATCGGCGTGCCCGCGGCGGGCGTCGGCTTCCCGGGCCGCTACCTCGTGAAATGCCGGGCGGGCCGGCGCGAGATGATCGTCGACTGCTTCGACGGCCGCCTCCTGGAGCGCAAGGACTGCCAGAAGCTCCTCGATTCAATGTACGGGGGCCGCCTGAAGTTGAACGACGAGATGCTGCGCGACTCGGGACCGCGCGAGACGCTGGCGCGCGTGCTCAACAATCTGAAAGGCGTCTATTTCGGCCGGCGCGACTTCGACCGCGCGGGCCGGTTCGTCGAACTGTCCGAGGGGCTGCTGCCCGGCTTGCCGGAACATTCGCGCGATCGGGGCATGGTCCTCCTGGGCCAGGAGCAGTTCGGAAAAGCCCTGGAGCGCCTGGAGGAATACCTGCGGATGGCGCCCAAGGCGCCCGACGCGCCGACCGTTCGAAGGCACGTGAAAATGACCCGCACCCTTCTCTGCCACCTCAACTGACCCTTCTTTCTGATGTCTGATTTCTGATTTCTGTCGCATGGATTTCAAATTCGATCTCTTCGGCGAAGGCCCCAAGGATCCGTCCAAGCAAGGCCAGATCAAGGAGTGGGTGCGGGGCTTCTTCAAGCTGGCCTCCGAGACGCCCGTGCTCGTGACCGAGATCTACTGCGACCAGCCCGGCTGCGCGCCCATCGAGACGCTCGTGGCCATCCTCGACCCCGGCGGGCGGCGGCAGTTCAAGATGGGCCGCCCCATGCGCGAGGTCGCCAAGGAAGACATCCGCGTCATGCAGCCCAACCCCGATGGGCACGGGCCGAGGATCGACATCGACAAGCTCGGCGCGGGCCGGTGGGAATGAATCGCGTCCCGGTCACGGTCCTCACCGGCTACCTCGGCGCCGGCAAGACCACGCTCCTCAACCGCATCCTCCGGGAGCGCCACGGCCGCCGCATCGCCGTGATCGAGAACGAGTTCGCCGACCTCGGCCTCGACGCCGACCTCATCGTCGGGACGGACGAGGAGCTGATCGAGATGAACAACGGCTGCGTCTGCTGCTCGATCCGCGGCGACCTGATCCGGACGCTCCACGACCTGCTGAGGAAGCGGGACCGGTTCGAGGCGATTCTCATCGAGACCACCGGCCTCGCCGACCCGTCGCCCGTGGCGCAGTCTTTCTTCGTGGACGACGAGCTGCGCGCGAGCCTCGCGCTCGACGCCATCGTCACGCTCGTCGATGCGAAACACGCGGCGCTCCACGTTGAAAAGGAAGAGCCCGCGCGCGAACAGATCGCCTTCGCTGACGCGATTCTTCTCAACAAGATCGATCTCGTGGAGGCGGCCGAGGCGGACCGCCTCGAGGCGCGGATCCGGTCCATGAACGCGCTCGCGAAGATCCACCGCACCCTCCGCGCGGAGATCGACCTCTCGAAGGTGCTCGGGCTGGGGGCCTTCGACCTCTCGCGCCAGATGCCCGACTTCCTGACGCGCGAGGGCGCGCATCACGACCCGTCGATCCGGTCGCTGTCGCTCACGGAGTCGGGTGCGCTGGACGGCGCGAAGCTCAATGCGTGGCTGGGCGGCCTGCTCAAGAGCCGCGGCGGCGACATCTTCCGGATGAAGGGGATCGTGCAGGTGGCGGGCGAGGCGCGCCGCGTCGTCTTCCAGGGCGTTCACATGATGTTCGACGGGCGTCCGGACCGGCCCTGGGAAGAGGGGGAAGACCGCACGAACCGACTCGTCTTCATCGGCCGCAACCTGCCGGAGGCCGAGCTCAGGGCGGCGCTGAAGAACTGCGTCCTTGGCTAGAAGTTCAGAGTCCCACGTTCAGAGTTCGTTCGAAGTTCAAGGTCGTGGACTTCGAACTCAGCACGAACGATGAACCATGAACAAAGAACTTGGGTCGCATCCCGACCGGCCGGGTGAAGTCCGCGAAAAACACTCTTCATGTGACACTACCTGGCCGCCTTCAGCTTGAAGCCCGCCTTGTTCGCCTCCCACCACTGGCGCGCCGCCTTCACCTGCGCCTCGAACTCCGCGTCGGGCAGGAACGCGTTGAGCTCCAGCTTCCCCGAGGTGATCACGCCGGCGGTGAACCCGGCGTTCCAGCGCGTCTCGAAGTCGCCGTCGCCCGTGCGGTCGAGCAGCCGCGTCACGACCTCCGGATCCCGCATCCGCTCGACCGCCAGGAACGCGCCGCGCCGGATGAAATTGTGCTTCGAGGCGAGCGACTGGTACACGGCCTCTTTCGCCTTCGCGTCGTCCGACCATCCCAGCGCGACCGTGTAGAACGCTTTGGATTCCGCGTCCGTCGCCGCGTCGCGCAACTGCAGGACCGTTTCGTGGGCCGGGCCGCAATCGTTGAACGCCAGGAGCGCGGCAAACTGCGAGCGCATCGGCGCGGGCAGATCCGTCTTGAGCAGGCGCTCCGCCACGCGCTTCATCGCGGAGGGAATCGCCGCAACCTCGCCGTTCTTCAAGTTCGAGAGGAAGGCGGGATCGTGGTAGGGCTCCATGCTCCACGCGTCCTCGTCCTCGGGGCTGTCCCAGGAGGCGTACCCGTCAAAGTCCTGCTCGTCTTCCTCCGCGAGCGCTTTCCGGAATTCCTCGAAGAACATGTCGATCCGTCTCTCCATGAGCTCGGGCAGCGCGTCCCACGCCTTGTGCTCGATCAGGAGGTTCGTGAGCCGGGACCGCGCCTCGGCGTCCTTCTCCGCCTTGTAGGCGGAGACGAGCTGGGGGATCGCCTGGCGCCCGAGCGCCTGGAGATCGCCCGACGCCGCTTCCCGCGCCGTCAAGTCTTCCGACCGAAGCCGGACGACGGCCGCGGCGACGCGCTCGCGCGGCACGCCCCACTCCCGCGCCACCCGCTCGTC
>DASTON010000072.1:0-4788 GCA_035762525.1 Planctomycetota bacterium
TGGGAGGATGCTTCACCGCGTACATGTCGACGAATTTCGGCTCGTGCTTGGTTCCGATGCCGGTGTCGACCAGGATCCAGCTTCCGTTCGCCTTGATCAGCAGGTTCGTCAGCGAGAGCAGGATGCGGTTCTTCTCGTCCGCGGGCGCGACCTTCTCCCACGCCGGCTTCGGCACGATGCCGAACATCGCGCCGCCGTCGAGGCGGAACGTCCCGTCGGAAACGGCGCGGAGCTCGAAATCGCCGAGCCGGATCATGCGGTCACCTTCATCATGAGCAGTATGACCAGCGCGGCGGTGTTGAGACACCACCCCGCGGCGAGGATCTCTCCCGTCTGGAGCGCGCGCGTCGGCTTCAGCTCCCGCCAGTGCCGCGCGATGAGCGCGACGGCGAGCGCGAGCACGAGATCGGCGCCCGCGACGCCGAGTCCCAGCCAGAGGGGATCGACGTTCGGGAACAGGAGCGGCCCCACCATGCCGGCCACGGTGCCCAGGGTCACGAGGGCGAAAAGAAGCAAGGCCGGCGCGGACCGGAGCGGCGCGTCTTCGCCCCGGCTTCCGGTCTTGATCAGCTTCTGAAGGAACGGCTTCAGGAAGAACATGAAGATCGAGCCCGAGACCGCCATCACCCAGCCGAGGTAGAGGATCTTTTTGCCGGGGTCCTTCGAAATCTGGAAGATGCTCATCCGGCGTTCGCCCTCATTCCATCCGGACTGGTAGATCACGAAGCCCTTGTACTTCATCGGGGTGTTGACCTCGATCGTCTTCTTGGTCACCTCCCCCGTTTCGTGATCCGTCAGCGTCAGGTCGCTCTCGAAATGCTTGGGGCTCATCGTGCCGCGGTTGAAGGTGACTCTGAAATCGTCCAGCCCCAACGTGAAGGGCAGGTCCCGGTACTGGCGGCCGCGAAAGGCGACTTGGACCTCGCCGGCGCCGAGATCGAAGGACACGGGTTCTCCGAAGAACTTGACCCAGCGGGTCTGCCGGTGGCCGCCGAGTTCGGCGGTGACGCGCAAGGCGGGATTCCTCGGCCGGTTCTTGCGCGGCTCGGTCTCCTCGACGGTCTCTTCCGCGTGATCCATCCAGCGCACGAGCTCAAGTTCAAGCACTCTTTGCGGCATGAACGGATTGGAAAGGCGTGCGCCCGGCTTCATCTGGCCGGCGGACCGGTCCCCTTTGGAACTGATAAAGAGGTATTTGAGCCCCGACGGGGTCTCGCAGACGTAGAGCACTCCCATCGTTCCTTTTCCGTGGACGGCTTCCGGAGTGAAGCGCGGCCGGAATCGAGCTTTGAATTGAGGCGGGGAGTTCTCGCCCCCCACGCGCACGAGAGGCTGGTCATCGACGATGGCCCGCGCCCTCCACGTTTCCGTGGCGCCCGCCCTCGTGACGTCGAACTCGACCCAAAAATCCCGGTCCTTCTCCGTCGGCGATCCCCAGCTCTTCACCCGGACGTCCGCATCCCCCACGCGCGCGGTTTTTCCCTTCTCCGCCGCGATGTCCAGCTCGCGTTTCTCCCCGCCGATCTCGATGGCCAGGATTCCCGATTCTCCCGGCGGCTCGCTCATGTCGGCGAAGGACTCGTCGCCCAGCTTGAGCGCGGCCAGCGCCATGACGCCGTAATGCATGGGTTGTCCGAGCTTGAGGATGGCCTTCTTGGGCTCCGCCCCGGGTTCGTGCGCCGCGACTTCGGCGAGGATCTCCCCGCCGCGGGTCCCTTCGCGATACGTCGGCTCGACGGCGACGTTCGGGACGTACTCGTCGACATGGAGGTACACGTGCGCGTCGGCGAGCTTGAACGTCTTGCGCTCGGCGGAGCGCCGGTACGGATTCGTCCGGATCTGGAACGCCGCGCGTTCGCCGTCCGACGACCGGACGACGAGCTCGTTCTCGTTCTCGATCGTGAAGTAGTCGTACGATTCCCCCTCGAATGCCTGGAGATCGCCGTAGATCTTCGTGTTGAACGTGACCGCGGCTCCGATCATGAGGGTCAGGATGCCGCTGTGCGTGATCAGGAAGCCCCACATCCAGAAGTAGCGCCAGGGCGTGCGGATCACGGTGCAGACCGTGAGGTTCACCATCAGGAGCGCCATCAGGACGTTGAACCACCACGCGCCGTACCAGTCCCGGCGGAGCGCGCCCACGGTGCGGTCATACCCGAGGTCCGGATCGACGAATTGGTTGACGACGGTAGGCAGGATGAACGCGAGGAGCATCGAGACCAGGATGATGAGAAGGAACGTCAGCGATCCGAGAAAACGGACAACCCCGCGCGCTTGAAGTGGAGACGACACTATAGAAGCCCAGTGAGATCCGGGAAGAAGTCGATTCTAGCGGCCCATCGTGAGAGCTTCCAGCTTCGTGCTCCCGGCTTCGAGCCGGGCTTCGAGGTCGAAGCTCGACGCTTGGAGCTGTTCGCTCGGGGCTTGATGCTCGTAGCCCAGCAGGGAGCTGGGGGCTTGGAGCTGGTAGCTTCGAGAGGCGGAGGTCGCCGGATCGCGCGAATCCGGCGGCCCCCGTCCCCCAGTGAGCGGGTCTGCAGTCCGCCACCGGGGAGCGGAGGTTAGCTAGAGAGGACGACGCAATATTAGACGCTCGCGGTGAAGGGAGTCTTAGGAGGAAATTAGATACTTCTAATGACCGGGGGAAGACTGAAGACTACAGACTACTGACTACAGATCGGTAAACCTCTGAAGTCTGTACTCGGCAGGCTGAAGTCTAATTCACGGCGTCAGGACGATCTTCGCCGCTTTGGAATCGCGCTCCTGGAGCGTCGCGAAAGCCGCCTGGAAGTCGTCGAGCTTGTGGCGGTGCGTGATCGCGGGCCGCGGATCCAAGCGACCTGAGTCCAGCAGCCCCTGCATCTGCTCCCAGGTCTCGAACATGAGCCGGCCGACGATGCCGAGGACTTTCCTGCCCTTGAGGATCACTTCGTTGCCCCAGTCCAGCTCGATCGGGCGCGGCGGGATGCCGAACGCCACGAAGGTCGCGCCCTTCTTCAGGGCCTTGAACGCGTTGGTGATGGCCGTGGGATGGCCGGACATTTCGAACGACACGTCGATCCCGTGGCCGCCCCCCCGCTTGGCGAGCGTCGCGGGTAGGTCCGGATCGTTGCCGTTGAAGAGCTCGGACGCCCCCATCTGCTTCGCGAGGCGGAGGCGGTTCTCGTTCACGTCCACGGCGTAGATGGCCGCCGCTTCCAACGCCTTCGCCGTGTTGATCGCGAAGAGGCCCGCGGGACCGCAGCCGAAGACGGCCACTTGCTTGCCCTTGACCTTGGCCTCGCTCACCGCGTGCACCGCGTTCCCCATCGGCTCCATCAGCGTCGCGATCTCGGGCGCCATCCCCGCGCTGGTCTTCCAGGCGCACACTTCGGGCACCGAGATGAACTGCGCGAAACTGCCGTCGCGATGCACGCCGATGATTTTCAGGTTGTCGCAGATGTGGCGCCGTCCGTTCTCGCACTGGTGGCACGCGTCGCAGGGCACGTGGCTCTCGACCGCCACGCGGTCTCCGCGCTTGAAGCGCGAGACCTGCGATCCGATGTCCACGATCTCGCCCGCGAACTCGTGCCCCACCACGACCGGCGGCCTGATCTGCGACTGCGCCCATGCGTCCCAGTTGAAAATGTGCAGGTCCGTGCCGCACACGGACGTCGCGAGCACCTTGACCAGCACGTCGCGCGGGCCGATCTTCGGCGTCTCGATCTCGACCAGCTTCAACCCCGGCGCGGCCGACTCCTTGAGCAGGGCCTTCATCGCACGGCAGCCTTCTCGGGAGCTTTCGCGAAGCTCCGGAGCAGCGCGAGATTGACCGGGTCCATGTCGTTTTCCTTGGGAGTCTCGAGGACCTTGGGCGTCGCGGCGAACCGCGGATCGTTCATGATGAGCTTGAAGGCGTCGCGGCCGATGAATCCGCGACCGATGTGCTCGTGGCGGTCGACGCGGCACCCGAGGTCTTTCTTCGAATCGTTCAGGTGGAACGCGCGGAGCCGGTCGAGCCCGAGGTGCTTGTCGAACTCGGACAGGACGGCGTCGTACCCCGCGCGCGTCCGGAGGTCGTAGCCCGCGGCGAAAACGTGGCACGTGTCGAAGCAGACGCCGATGAGCTTGAAGCCCTTGATGATCCGGGCCATCTCGTCGAACCTGCTTCCGAGAGTCGCTCCTTGACCCGCGGTCGTCTCCAACAAGATCTGACTGCGGTATCCCTTCGTTCGTTCCAGTATCTCGGCGAGGGCCTCGCGCATTTTCCCGATTCCCGCCTCGGCGCCCGAGTCGCCCGGCGAGCCGGGGTGGCTCACGAGATAGTCGAGGCCGAGACGCTCGCACCGGCCGAGCTCCTCGGTGAACGCATCGACCGATTTCCGCCACAGCTCGGGATTCGGAGAGGCGAGGTTGTGCAGGTACGTGTCGTGGGCGAACGCGACCTTGATGCCGTGCCGGGCGACGGCCGCCTTGAAGAGCGCGGCCTCGTCGTCGGTGATCGGTTTCGCGCGCCACTGGCGCTCGTTCTTCGTGAAGACCTGAATGGTCGTGCAACCGAGGGCGCCGCCCTTCTCGGCCGCGAGGTGGTATCCGCCGGCGATGGACATGTGCGCGCCGAGCAGCATGGCGCCAGATTATAGGAGAGCGCTCAACATTCGGCCAACACCACGCCGAAGCCGCGCCGAAGCGGCGCAGCCGCGAAGGCGGGCGAAGGCGGGTCAGGGGAGCTTGATCGAGGCTTGGACCGTCTTGCCCCCGCGGAGCACCGTGAAGACAACGACGGAACCCGAGTTCTTTTTCTGGAGC
>DASTON010000073.1:0-13051 GCA_035762525.1 Planctomycetota bacterium
CAGCTCAGGAACTGCATCGACGCCTCGGCCGAGGCCGGCGCGCTGACCACGATGCAGTACGGCATCGCGCCGCTCTGCTCGAGCCGCTCGACGACGGCCTTGACCGTCGACTGCTTCTGGCCGACCGCGACGTAGATGCAGACGACGCCCGTGCCTTTCTGGTTGATGATCGTGTCGATCGTCAGCGCCGTCTTGCCGGTCTGGCGGTCGCCGAGGATCAGCTCGCGCTGGCCGCGGCCGATCGGGATCATCGCGTCGATCGCCTTCCATCCGGTCTGGAGGGGCTCCTTGACCGGCTGGCGCTCGACGACGTTCTTCGACTTGCCCTCGACGGGCCGGTACTTCTTCGCGGCGATCGGGCCCTTGCCGTCGATCGGCCGGCCGAGCGCGTCGACGACGCGGCCCAGCATCGCCGGGCCGACGGGGACCTCGACGATGCGGCCGGTGCACTTCGCGGTGTCGCCCTCCTTGATGCCGCGGTCCTCGCCGAGGATGACGCAGCCCACCGAGTCCTCTTCCAGGTTCAGCGCCATGCCGTAGACGCCGCCGGGGAACTCGACGAGCTCGGAGGCCATGACGTTCTCGAGGCCGTAGACGCGCGCGATGCCGTCGCCGACCTGCAGGACGACGCCGACGCTCTCCATCTTGAGCTCGGCTTCGTACTGCTTGATCTCTTTCGAGATGATCGAGCTGACTTCTTCAGGCCGAATGGCTGTCATGAGACCTCACATTCAAGGAGCGATTTCCGATTTCTGATTGCCGATTTCCGGATTCCCAATTCCAGATTCCAGATTCCTCATTCCGCGCACTCTCAGAGCGCGGCTCTATCGAGGAGTTTCTCGCGCAGGTTCTTGAGCCGGTTCAACACGGTCCCGTCGAGCACCTGGTCGCCGATGCGCACCGAAATCCCGCCCTTGAGCGCGCGGTCGACCGACACGCGCATCTCGATCTTCTTTCCCGTCGCCGCCCGAAGGCGGTCCCCCAGCGTCTTCTCGTGGGCCGCCGACAGCGGGAACGCGGTCGCGACCTGCACGCGGACGACGCCGTGGCTCTCGTCGGCGAGCTGGTCGAAGCTGTCGGCGATGTCCGGGATCAGGTTGACCCGGTGCTTGTCGACGAGCAGGTCGAGCAGTTCGAGGAACGCCGGCAGCGTCCTTCCCTCGAACGGCTTGCGGAGCAGTTTCTTCCGGGCCGCCTTGGGGATGCGCGGCTGGCCCATCGCGCGGCGGAACGCGGTGTCCGCCTTGTACGCGGTCTTGAGCGCCAGCAAATGCTCTTCGACCTTCTCGACCGCGCCCTCCTTGAGGGCCACGGCGAGCATGGCCTTGGCATACCGCTTGGCCAGCGTCTTTTCGATCATCGTCCGCGCGCCGCTTTCTCGACCACGTCCAGGTATCCGTCCACGATCCGCCCGTGGAGTTTCTCGTTCATCAGGGAATCGATCGTGCGCTCGGTCGTCTCCAGCGTGAGCCGCGCGAGCTCCGACCGCAGTTCCAGCATCGCCTTGTCCCGTTCGAGTTCGATCGTGCGCTTGGCCTTGGCCAGCTCGGCCGCCGCCTGGGCGTGGGCCTCGGCGACCGCCTGCTCGCGGGCCTTCGCGCCTTCCGCCATCGCCGCGTCGATGCGCCGCTTGGTTTCCGTTCCGATGTCCGCCAGCCGGGCCTGGATCGCGGCCAGGCCTTCCGACGCCTCGCGCGTCTCGCGCGCCAGGTCGTCGAACTTCGCCTGGATGCCCTGGGAGCGGTCTCTCAGCATTCTTCCCAGGACGGGGATCACGAGCTTCCACAGCAGGGCCGCGAGGATCACGAACGCGAAGGCTTGGGATAGAAACATCATCCCGGGGCCCATGGCCGCCAGCGGAAGCGTCATCGCGATCCTCCCTTGGCCCCTTCGAGCGGGACGCCGAGGACGCGTTCCACCGCCTGCTGCGCGATGGCCGGCACGTCCTTGCGCAGCTGCTCCAGCGCCTGGCTTTTCATCTTCACGATGTCCGCCACCGCAGCCTTCACTTCGGCCGCCGCCACGTGCTGGGCCTGGGTCGAGATGCGGCTTCGCGCCTCCATCCCTTCCTTGAGCAGGACCTGCATCCGGTCGTACGCCTCCTTCTCGATGCGCGCGATGTGCTGCTCGTGCTCCTTGGTGAACCTCTCGAGCTCCGCGCGGTCGTGCCGGATCGACTGGACCGACTTGTCGATCTCGGCCTCGCGCGACGTCATGAAGCCCAGCATCCGGCCGAAGAGCAGGCGCCGGAGGATGGCGAACGTGACGAGGAAGATGATCGCCTGGACCAGCAGGATCCAGCCATTGATCCCGAGGTCCTTGAGGAGACCGCCTTCGGCCAGAAGGAGACTGCTCATCGAACGCTCCGAAGAATCCGCGCGGGCCGCGGGCCTATACGACCTTGCCGCCCCACATGAAGCAGATGAGCAGCATGTAGATGACGAGCGTCTCGATGAAGACGACGCCGATCAGCATCATCGTCTGGATCCGGCCGCCCGCCTCGGGCTGCCTCGCCACGGCGTCCACGGCCGTGGAGATCGCCTTGCCCTGGCCGAGCGCGCCCCCGAACGCCGCGATCGCCAGGCCCAGCGCCAGGCCGAACCCGACGAGATTCGTCGCGGAGCTCTCCGCCTTGGCCGGCGCGTCATTGCCGGCGAACGCGAGGCCGCCCATCGACGCCACGAGCACCAGACACGTCAGGACCGTGAAGACCTTGGTGCGCATCCTTCTGCCTCCCTTGGTTATTTGAAGTCATGACCTGGATCGTTCTAGTGAGCCGCGGCTCCGGGCGCCGGGGCGTGCCCTTCCTCGTGACCGTGTTCCTCGTCGTGCACGACCTTGCCCGCGATGTAGATCGTGCAGAGCATCGTGAAGATGTAGGCCTGGAGGAAGCTCGTGAAGAGCGCGAGCGCCAGCATGGGCAGCTGGACCGGGATGCCGCCGCCCAGCCCCATCAGCTGCTCGATGATGTTGTCCTCTCCGAAGATGTTCCCGTACAGGCGCAGCGAGAGCGACACCGGGCGGACGAGCTCGCTGATGAGCTCCACGGGCAGCATGAGCGGCGACAGGAGCGCGACCGGGCCCATGAGATGCTTGACGACGTTTTTCAACCCGGCGTCCCGGATGGTGTACCACTGGACCAGGACGATCGCCGTCAGCCCCATCGCCGCCGTCGTGGAGATCGTCATCGTCGGGGAGCGGAAGGCCGGGATCACGCCCAGCATGTTCATCGAGAAGATGAAGAGGAAGAGCGTGCCGAGGAAGGGGACGTACTTGTCGCCGCCGTGCGGGATGACTCCGGCGACCATGTTGCGGATCGCCTGCACGGCCCACTCGAGGAGATTCTGGAGCCCGCGCGGCACGCGCTCGTACTTCCGCGTCGCGGCCCATGAAAGGACGACCAAACCCACGCATGCGACGAGAGAGAAAGAGATGGCCTCGAACCAGAATTGGCCGAGGTTCCGGTCCGGATTGTCGAATCCCATCGTGTGGCTGGCGTCCGGAAACGTGTGCGTGAACCACTGCCATACGGGCCTGAAAACCGACCACGGCGGCTCGTGCGCCGCGTGCGGCGCTCCATGGTCCGCGGCGTGATCTTGGAGGAACGCGAGGATCATGCGCGGCTCCCGGTTCCCGCGCGGTCCTGGAGGAGGGCGCCGATGCCGAGCGCGAGGGCGCTCAAGCCGACGCCGGCCCCGAGCGCCATCGGGTGGACGCGGTTGACGAGGAAGTAGAGGGCGCCCGCGTAGAAGCCCAGCTTGGCGAACGTGACCAATCCGAACAGGACGAAGCTCTTGCGCTCCAGGAGGCGGCCGAGGAGCCACGCCCACGTGACGAAGGGGACGAGGCCGAGGAGGGCGCCCGCGGGGACGCCCAGGCCGACCGCCGCGGAACGGGTCGCGAGGAACGCGGTGGCGCCCGCGACCATGGACACGGCCAGCGCGGCGAGGGAAAGCCTGCGGATCTGGAAGCGATCGATCATTTGAGGCTTCGCTTTGAGACCACAAAAATGTGCCGGAATCCCGCGGCCGCGCCCAAGGTGACTCCCAGCACCAGGAGCCAGGGTTCGGTATTCAGCCGCGTGTCCAGGAACGATCCGGCCAGGTATCCGAGCAGGATTCCCACGACCAGGACCCATCCCATCCCGACGATCCCCCCCATCGTGCGCCAGAAAGAAGGGTCGGACAGCATGGGACGTCGGGTCGGTTGAGATTGTAGTGGCGCGTTCTACCGGGTCAAGTAAAACGAGGGAGAGTCGGCGATTCCACGAGATCAATTCAGATTGTAGATGGTGGATTGAAGATTGTGGATTCCGCAGACGCCGGCCGGCCATCCACCATCAACAATCCACAATCCACAATCCGACATATCGCCTGTTATAGTTGGGACTCGTGGTCGTCAAACAGAGCATGTCGGACGAGACTGGGATCATCGGCCGTTGCCTCAAGGGCGACGTCGAAGCGTACGGCCGCCTCGTCGACCGGTACAGCGCGCGCATCCTCAACGTCGCGCTGATGATGGTCGGGGACCGCCACGAGGCGGAGGACATCGCCCAGGACGCGTTCATCCGGGCGTTCCGGGGCCTCGCCGGCTTCCGGGGCCGCGCAAGATTCTCCTCGTGGCTGCACCAGATCGCGCTCAATCTCTGCCGCGACCACTTGAAAAAGCGGGCCCGCGGCGGCGGACCCGTGCCGATGGCGGAGGAGACGCTCGAGGGCAGCCGCGACGGGGACGGCGAGGCGAGTCCCGACCCGATGATCTCCGCGGAACTCTCGGAGACGATGCGCGAGGAGATCTCCCGGCTCCCGTACCTGTACCGGGAGGCCTTCGTCCTGCGGCACCTCCAGGGAATGGAGTACTTCGAAGTGGCGGCGATCACGAAGGTGAGCGCGGACACCGTGCGCGTGCGGGCGTATCGCGCGCGCGAACTGCTGCGCGGGCGGCTGGCGCCCGCGGTCGACACGTACTGGCGGGAAAAAGCCCAGAAGGAGCATGCCCGATGACCCCCCGGCGAGACGTTCATCGCGCCGTCGACGGCGAGCTGTCCAAGCGCGACACCCGGCGGCTCGAGGCGGATCCCCAGGCGAAGGCCGAGCTGGACGGATTGAAGGCCCTGGCCGACGCGGCCCGCGACGCGGTGCGGCCCGTCGAGCCTCCGTCGGGGTTCAAGAAGAAAGTGCTCGACGAGCTCCGCAAGCGACCCCCGAAGTAGTTTCAAATCTTTGCCGTCCAAAGATTTGAAAAAAGTTCGAGGGCCGGTGGATTCATGCAAACAAACAAACGCACCCGACGTCTTACCTTTGTCGGCTGACAAATAGACAACCTGGGGCGGCCTCGAGGCCGGATTCTTACCCCCAGTTCTCCCCAGACAGATGCCCGAGGGCTACCCACGCTCTCGGGCATTATTTTTTCCGCGAAGCGGACAACCCACCGAAGCCCCAGCAGAAACACCAAGACAGGAATGGGGCGAAGGCGGGTCACCCGGGACGCGTCATAGACATCAGACTTCAGACATCAGACTTCTGAAAGAGCTAGAATTCAGGCTTCAGGCTGCAGACTTCAGAAAGGAGCCCGCCGTCCCAAGTCCTCTTTCGCTCGAGGCCATCCGGTTGTCCGAATTGTCCGCCCGCCGGAAGGAGCGGGCGATCAAGATCGCCATCGCCGCCGCCCTGGTTCTCACCTTCTGTTTCTCGGCGCTCGCGTACTCCCACCTTCGAACGCACCCCTCCGAGGATCCGTGGTCCTATCCGGAACTGGACGACCGGGGCCCCGAGGCCGCCCTGAACGACATCGGAGACGTCCTGGCCGGCTCGCGGGGGCGATTCATCAAGAACGTGACCCCCGAAGTGCGCACGGAATCGCACCAGATTCACTTCGAGTGGCGCGGCAAGCCGCTCATCGTCCGCGTCCTCGTGGATCCGACCGACGTGCTGCGGGGACGGCTGGTATGGGAGACGCCCGCGGGCCCGCGGTTGATCTGCCGCGGCGTGCGGCCGGGGGGCTTCCGCGTGCTGGACATCGCGGAGGGCTGGATCCTGAAGCTCGAAGTCGTGCGGATGGACCGAGACGGGAATCCGACCGACCTGACCGCGACGAAGACCGTGAAAAAGAAGAAGCCTTAGACCGCCAACGCATCACGCATCACGCATCACGGGTTTCTCAAACAAGCTCCAGGCTTCGACACCGTGATGCGTCATGCGTGATGCGTTTCTTCACTCCTCTTCGTCGCGGTGCATGCGATCGGGGGCTTCGACGCCGACGAGGCCCAGCGCGTTCTGGAGCGCGACCTTGACGGCGGAGATCGTGGCGAGGCGCGCGCGCCTCAGCCGCTCGTCGTCGATGAGGATCCGCTTGGCCGGATCGTTCTTGCCCGCGGTCTGATAGTGCTGGTAGGCGGACGCCAGGCCGTGGGCGTACGTGCAGATCGTCGACGGATCGAGATCGCGCGCCGCCCGCTCCACGGCTCGTTGCAATCCACGGACGTGGCGGACGAGCAGGATTTCCTCCGGACCCAGCGCCGACGCATCGAACGGTCCCAGGTACAGGCCCCGCTCCCGGCCCTTGCGGAGCACGCTCGCGATCCGCGCGTGGGCGTATTGCACGTAGTACACCGGGTTTTCCGCCGACTGCTTCACCGCCAGCGTCATGTCGAAGTCGAGCGGCGAGTCCGTCTTGCGCATCGCGAAGAACCACCGCGTGGCGTCGACGCCGACTTCCTCCAAAAGCTCGCGGAGCGTGACGTAGCTCGCGAGCCGCTTGCCCATTTTCACTTCCTGGCCGTCCTTCAGAAGGCGGCAGTACTGCACGATGAGCACGTCGAAATTCTCGTGGGGCAGGCCCAGCATCTTGAGGG
The DNA here is from genome assembly GCA_035762525.1 of Planctomycetota bacterium. Classification (GTDB taxonomy): domain Bacteria; phylum Planctomycetota; class MHYJ01; order MHYJ01; family JACPRB01; genus DASRJF01. The sequence goes on from DASTON010000073.1 coordinate 6,854, forward strand.
CCGTCTTCATGCGCAGGATGTGAGCGTGGTGATCGGGTCCCCACAGATCGACGAGCCGCTGCCAACCGCGGGCGAACTTCTCCTGGTGATAAGCAATGTCGGGAGCGAGATACGTGAACTGCCCGTCGCTCTTCACCAGGACCTCATCCTGGGTGTCGCCGTAGGCCATCGAGGTGATCCAGAGCGCTCCGTCCTTGGGCTGGATGTGACCCTTGGTTTTCAAGGTCTCCATAAGTTCGGAAACGGCCCCCGACGCTTCCAACTCGGCCTGGCTCGACCACTTGTCGAAGGTGACGCGAAACTGATCGAGGTCCTTGCGGATTTCCGGGAGCAGGACTTCCAATCCAAGCCGCGCGCAGGAGACGACCGTGGCGGGCTCGTTCACCCGTTTCGCGATGTCCCGGATGTAGTCCCCCCGGTAGGCATTTTTTTCTTCCAGTTCCAGCTTGGGACCGGGTCCCTGGCTGATCAGGAAAACCCGGGGCTTGCGGTCTTCGTCTAATCCTCGGGTCTCGGGGGCGAAGGTCACCCCCTTCGATTCCAAGTACCGCCACAGGATGGACTTGCCCAGGTTGTCGATCTGGTTACCCGCGTCGTTGACGTAGAACTCGCGGCCCACGGTGAAGCCGGCGTGGGCCAGGATGCGCGCGAGCGAGTCGCCGATGGCGGCCTGGCGTCCGTGGGCGATGTGCAGCGGTCCCGTGGGATTGGCGCTCGTATGCTCGACCAGGAACTTGACCGATTGACCGAATCCGGAGGCGCCGAAGCGAGCGTCGCCGCTCCGCGCCTGGTCGATCGTTCCTCCCGCGAACGACGTTCCAAAGTCGAAGTTGATGAACCCGGCCCCGGCGACGGAGGTCGTCCAGCCCGCCAGCTTCGCGGCCAGCTCGTCCGCAATCTTCCGCGGCGGCTTCTTCAGCTGTTTGGCGAGTCGCAGGGCGACGCTGCTCGTCGCGTCACCGAACTTGAGGTCGGCGGGGGGCTCGAGAATCGGCTCGACGCTCGGAATGTTCTCGACACCGAGGGCCTGGAGCGCCGACAGCAGGTGGACGCGGAGGTCTTCTTCGGAGGAGTGGCTCACGAGGGCCTACCCCTCGGTGCCGGTCGCGATCTCGGCGGCCGGCTTCGACTTCCCGTTGGTCCGGGCCTTCGCCTCCCACTTGATCCGCGGGGCGTCGGCCCACAGCGATTCGAGATCGTAGAACTTGCGGTGATTCTCGCGGAAGACGTGCAGGACGAAGTCGCCGAAGTCCTCGAGGATCCACGGGGCGCCGCGGTGGCCCTCGACCCCGAAGGCGCGCAGGCCCTTCCGCTTCATGTCCATCGCGACTTCCTCGGCGATGGCGCGCGATTGGCGGTCGTTGAGCGCCGAGCAGATCACGAAATAGTCCGTGATGCCGTTGAGCTTGCGGAGGTCGAGGACAACGATGTCCGAGGCTTTCTTGTCGTCGGCGATGCGGGCGCACGCGACGGCGAGCTGGCGAGACGTGGCTATAGCGGCGAACCTCCTGCTGGGAAACTCAACGACCGGGATTGTGACGCATGGACCGCGTTAAATCAAGTCGCGAGATCCGGCATCCGGCATCCGGCGGAAACGGCGCGGCTCTTGGATGCGGGATGCCGGCTGCAGGATGCGTTCCTGTTTCAGATTCAGGTATCCTAAAGAGTCCTGATGAAGAAGACTCCGCGTGGCATCGGCCTGAACCTCGCGTTCAAGCTCTACATCCTGCTCGTCATGATCGTCGGCCCGACCCTCCTCATCTACTACATCCACACGTTCCGCACGATCGACGACCTCCACGAGCGCGAGGTGGGCGACCTCGTCCAGCTCCTCACGAACCGGTGCGAGGACTGGATCGTGATGACGCAGGAGCGGCCCCTCACCGACGAGGAGCTGCTCGCGCTCAAGGACAATCTCGGACGGGACGTCGAGCGCATCGTCACGCGCTACCCGGGCGTCGAGAGCATGTCGGTCTTCCAGCTCGGGGTCACGGACCTCGAGGGGATCGCGCGGGCGCCCGAGGGCGCGCCGGACCGGCCGACGCCCCAGGACGTGTACGCCGTCGCGCAGCAGCGGATCATCGAACAGCCGATCCAGGGCGGCGCGCGGCTCATTTCCGTCCCGCTCGCGCCCGGGGGCGTGGTGCAGGGGCTCATCCACCTGCGCGTCCATCCCGACAAGATCGGGCTGGGAAGCCGGCTGCCGCGGCTGCGCGCGAACCTCGCGCTCGGGGGAGCGGCCATGCTGCTCGTGGTCGGCATCGGCGTCGCGCTCTTCTTCCACGTCGCCGTGCGGCGGCCGATCGCGGAGCTGACGTCGTCGATGGAGGATACGGCGGGGGGCAACCTCGCGGCCCACGTCCCGAGCCGCACCGGGGAATTCGGCTGGCTCGCGGCGTCGTACAACCGGATGCTCCGCCGGCTGAAGGCGAGCATCGACGAGAACCGCCAGCTCCTCGAGCAGATCCGCCGCTTCAACGACGAGCTGCAGGAGAAGATCCGCGCCGCCACCGAGGAGCTGGCCGCGAAGAACGTGCAGCTCCAGGAGGTCAACGAGCGGCTCTTCACGACGCAGCGCCAGATGACGACCCTGGAGAAGCTGGCGACGCTCGGCCAGGTCGCGACGATCATCGCGCACGAGCTCGGGACGCCGCTCAACGCCATCTCCGGCCACCTTCAACTCCTGCTCCAGGGGGACTCGTTCGATCCCAAGACGGTCGACCGGCTGAAAATCATCGACGGGCAGGTGGACCGGCTGACCGGGATCGTCCGGAACGTGCTCCGGACGATGCGCGTCCCGCCGCCGAAGGCCGGGCCGGTCCATTTCGACGAGGTCATCCGGCGGGAGGCGCAGTTGATCGAACCCGTCGCCCGCAAGCGGGGGGTCACCGTCGAACTGAACGTCCCCGCCGGCCTGCCGATCATCACGGCCGATCCCGACCAGATGGAGCAGGTGCTTCTCAACCTGTTCTCGAACGCCATCGACGCGATGAACGCCGGCGGGCGGCTGAGCGTCTCGGCGCGGCTGGCGAACCGTGAAGAAGTGGACAAGGTGGCGCCCGGCGTCTGGGTCCCGCTGGACGACACGGAGCACCTGCGCATCGACGTCGCGGACACCGGCGAGGGGATGTCCGCGGAATCGATCAAGCGCGCCTTCGAGCCCTTCTTTTCAAACAAGTCGGCCGAAGACCGGAAGGAAACCGGAATGGGCGTGGGCCTGGGCCTGGCGATTTGCCGGGAAATCGTCCGCAACCATCAGGGCGAGATCGTCATCGCCAGCGAGGTCGGGAAGGGCTCCACCTTCACGTTCTATCTTCCTGTTGACAACGATAACATATTGATACATAAATAATTACACGCAAGTGGGGCGTATTGCCACACTCATAGTTTACAAAATGTCGGGTCGAAATCGCCCCTCAATAGACCCTGTGGAGAAATGCCACATTGTTTTGGAAAGGTGATGTGCAATTTGCTTTCAGACCGTCGAATTCAGCATGTAAAGTGGGCGACTCGGGTGGCACGTTCTCTGCGTATAGGGGGCGTGCCGACGGGTTCTGGGCTCTGTCTGAAAACCCGCGAGAGCCGCGGCGGACCGAGAAGCAAGCAGCGCAAGGAGCGAGGAGGAGACGAGCCTCGAAGAGGGCTGTCGACGACGAGCGACGCCGCGATGCGCCGCTTATCGGTCTCGCCGAACGGGTAACCGCGGCCGCGGGGGTTTTCAGACAGAGCCGAGTCTGGGTGAGTCCAACTGACATTCCTTTTTTGGGAGAGTGACATGCTTCGGAAGCTGATGCCGTATGCGGGTGTGGCGCTGGCGGTTTTCGTGTTCGCGGGAGCCGCGTACGCCATGCAGGAACCGGGCGTGGACCAGGCGGTCCACAAGAAGAGCTGGTTCGACCTGTTCAAGTCGACGGGACTGGTCGGCATCCTGCTCGTCGCGACGTCCATGATCGGAACCGCGCTCCTCATCCAGTTCATGGTGACGATGAGCGAGTCCAAGCTGGAGAACCACGCGGTCCTGGCCGAGGTGGAGAACCTCCTGTCGCAGGGCCAGGTGGACGAGGCCTACCAGATCGCCTCCGAGGACAAGAGCTACTCGAGCCGGCTGATCGCGGGCGCGCTCGCGCGCAGCTTCGGCGGATTCGAGGAGACGAAAAAGGGCATGGAGGAGACGGCGGCGGTCGAGTCGTTCCGCCTCAACTCCAAGATCAGCTACCTCTCGCTCGTCGGCAACATCGGGCCCCTGCTCGGGCTGCTCGGCACGGTGACGGGCATGATCTCGTCCTTCCAGGTCATCGAGACGCTGAAGTCGCCCACGCCCGGCGACATGGCCCACGGCGTGTACGAGTCGCTCGTGAACACGACGATCGGCCTCTTCATCGCGGTCGTCTTCCTGACGGCGTACTTCTTCATGAAGAACAAGATCTCGGACGTGATGCTCCGCATCAACAACGCGGTCGGCGAGATGCTGGCGCGCACGATGTCGCCCGAGGCCCAGCAGGGCGCGGCGAAGTAGGGGAACCCTGGATCGAACGAGGACAAAGGCATGTCAAAGAAAGGCCCGTCGATTCAGGAGGACATCACTCCCAACCTGATCCCGATGATCGACATCATGTTCCTCCTGCTGCTCTTCCTCATGATCGCGTCGGACATGGGCCAGCGCGAACTCGAGGACGTCCGCCTCCCCACGGCCGACGTCGTGAAGGAGGACAAGCCCGACACGGACAGCACGCAGGCGGACCGGCTGACGATCAACGTCTACCACCTCCTCGGGCAGCAGATGAAGTGCGACGTGTACGAGAAGGGCGGCATCTGCCGCGAGGAGCGCCACTGGCGCATGGGCGTCAAGGGCACCGACTACACCGACATGGACAAGCTGTACGCGTTCCTCGACCGCGAGGCCGCGGTCGGCCGCAAGGGCACCGATCCCAAGGCGCCGAAGATCTCCGAGCGCAAGGTCATGATCCGGGCGGACGGCTCGGCGCCGTACGGGATGCCGCAGAAGGCGATGAACGTCTGCGCGAAGGCGGGCATGTACAAGATCGACGTCGGCGCCGCCCAGCCCGAGCAGGACAAGAAAAGGAAGACGCACTGAGGCCAAGGAGGATCCGTGGCTGGCTCAAGCAACATCGGCGAGGCGTCGGACAACCCCGTCGGCATCAACGTGGTGCCGATGGTGGACGTCATCTTCTGCCTCTGCCTGTTCTTCATGTGCTCGCTGAAGTTCAAGCAGCTCGAAGGGAAGATCGAGACCTGGCTCCCCAAGGACCGCGGCGTCGAGCAGACCCCGCCGGAGAAGATCGTCCTCGAGGAGATCCGGGTCTTCATGCGCTGGCTGGACGGCCGCACCGTGATCAAGGTCGGCAACCGGTCCCCCGCGCAGAGCGACCTCGAGCTCATGCAGACGATCAACCAGATGTCGAACGACTACAAGAAGCTCGGCAAGACCGACTTCCCGGTGCTGATCGACGCGCTCGGCGACGTCCCCTGGAAAGACGTCATCCATGTCCTCGACCTGTGCAAGAAGGACAAGCTGGAACGCATCGAGTTCGCGGCGCCGATCGAACTGCCCACGAAGTCGGGTAATTGAGCGGACCGAAATCAACAGTGGCAACCTTGCGGGCCGCTCATCCTGAGCGGAGCGCAGCGGAGTCGAAGGAAGGCGAAGGAATGGCGTATATGGAACAGGATCACCGGAGGCCCCCCGCGGCCCGATGGCTCCAGCCCAACCCGCTCCCCATCTGGGGAAGCCGGCTGTTCCGCTGGAACCTGATCCTCTGCTCGCTCGTCCTCGCCCTCGCCGCCGCCTGGCTGCTCCTGATCGAGCCCAAGGCGGCCGCGGACGCCCGCGCGAAGTCCCTCAAGGAGCACGGCGCCGCGATGTACGCCCCGCGCGATCCGTCCGCGCCCCCCGAGGTGCGCTTCGACGGCATGCTCGACAAGACGAAGGACGACGTGCTGCCGGACGTGCGCGACGAGGCCTACACGTACCTCGTGAAGCACCTCGCCACGGTCGACCCGGCCCGCCTCGCCGCCCAGGCGCGCGACGTGGACTACAAGACGCTGATGGAGAGGCCCGCGGAGCTTCGCGGCCTCACCGTGCGGCTCAACCTGATGTACTGGGACGCGCCCGCGGGTCCCGTCCGCCTCGAGTCGCCCGTGGGCGGCGTGGAGACGGTGACGCGCGCCTACTTCGCG